>JAPSFT010000034.1 GCA_035063765.1 Deltaproteobacteria bacterium | reverse complement strand
CGAACCCCATGTTTCGCTCTGCTCTCGCCGGCGCGACGATCCTTTCCGAGGAGGATCACCCGATGGGAAGCAAGCGATCGAGCACGGTGACGCCGCGCCAGCGGGAGTGGTTGGGGCACCTTCGGAAGGCGGCGCGCGAGAAGGTGGCGGTGCGGGCCTACGCGAGGCGCCACCGGCTGTCCGAGCATGCGCTCTACCAAGCGGCGAAGGAGCTGCGGCGGAAGGGGCATTGGGCGCCGAGCGAGCGCGCCCGGAGGGCTCGGACCGCGAGGACGCAGGGCCGCTTCGTCGAGGTGCGGGCGGCGACAGCGGCGACCGTCGAGCCGCCGAGCCGCTGGCGGGCGCAGCTCCCGAACGGCGTCGTGGTCGAGGGCGCCGGGGAGCTGGCCGCTGCGTTGGCGATGCTTGCGAGGCTCTGATGCGGCCGCTCGAGACGGTGCGCGTCCACCTGTGCCGCGAGGCGGTGGACTTCCGCAAGGCAATCAACGGGCTCTCGGCGCTGGTGGCCGAGGATCTGGCGCTCGATCCCTTCTCGGCTCACGTCTTCGGCTTCTGCAACCGGCGGCGCGACCAGGTGAAGCTGCTCGTCTGGGAGCGCAACGGCTTCGTGTTGTGGCAGAAGCGGCTCGAGAAGGATCGCTTCCCGTGGCCGCGCGGCGGCGAGGACGCGGTGCTCGCGGTGACGGGGCGCGAGCTCAACTGGCTGCTCGACGGCATCGACGTGTTCCGGCTGCGGCCGCACGCGGAGCTGTCGTTTTCTTCGGTCCGGTAGTGCACTCTCGCACGCAACTGTGTTACGATGCGCTCCGTGGTAGAGATGGGGGCGATCCCGAGCGATGTCGAGAGCCTTCGAGCGCGTGTGATCGCGCTCGATGCCGCTCTCTCCGAGCGAGACGTCGAGATCGCGCAGCTGCGCGAGTACATCCGGCTGCTGAAGAGCCAGCGCTTCGGGGCGAAGAGCGAGCAGAGCCACCGGAGCCAGCTCGGACTCTTCAACGAGGCCGAAGTGCTCGCGGCGGCAGAGCGCGCGGCCGCCGACGCCCCGGGCATCGCAGTCGCGGCCCACACGCGGACCCCGCGCGGCCGGCGGCCGCTGCCGGCCTGGATGCCCCGCGAGGAGATCCTCCACGACCTGCCCGAGGCCGAGAAGGTCTGCCCGCACGATGGGAGCGCGCTCGTCGAGATCGGCCGCGAGAGCAGTGAGCAGCTCGAGTTCGTCCCGGCCACGGCCCGGGTGCTCGTCCACGTGCGGCCCCGCTACGGCTGCCCCACCTGCAAGACCGGCGTGCACACGGCCCCGCTCCCCCCGCAACCGATCCCGAAGAGCCTGGCCTCGCCGTCGCTCCTCGCCTACGTGGCGGTCTCGAAGTACGCCGATGCGCTCCCGCTCTACCGCCAGGAGCAGATCCTCGGACGCCTCGGGATCGATCTCTCGCGGGCCACCCTGGCCATGTGGATGGTGCGCTGCGGCGAGCTCGTGCAGCCGCTCGTGAACCGCATGCGCGAGGAGATCCTCGCGTCTGGCTTCGTGCAGTGCGACGAGTCGCGCTTCCAGGTGCTGAAAGAGCCCGGCAAGCCGGCCGAGAGCCTCTCCTACGTCTGGGTGCAGCGCGGCGAGGCGGCGCTTCCACGAGGCCCTGAAGGGCCAGGCGGGCGACAAGGGCCCCTCGCCCTCGCTGCGCAAGAGCCGCGCCCAGCAGGGGCTCGCGTGGATCCAGCGCCTCTACCGGATCGAGCGCACGGTTGCCGGCGCGAGCGCCGAAGAGCGCCACGACGTCCGCCAGCGCGAGGCCCGGCCGCTCGTCGCGCAGCTGCGCGCCTGGCTCGACACGGCGCTCCCGAGCGTCCCGCCCCAGAGCCTCACCGGCCAGGCGCTCGGCTACGTCGCCCGCCAGTGGCCGAAGCTCGTGCGCTATCTCGACGACGGGCGCATCCCGATCGACACGAACGCGGTCGAGAACGCCATCCGCCCCTTCGCGCTCGGCCGCAAAAACTGGCTCTTCGCCGACACGGTCGGCGGCGCCCAGGCGAGCGCCAACCTCTACAGCCTCGTCCAGACCGCCAAGGCGAACGGCCTCGATCCCTACGCCTACCTACGCCACCTCTTCACCGAGATCCCAAAGGCCACTCGTCCCGAGCACTTCGATCTACTCCTCCCACACCGCCTCGACCGCGCCCACCTCGCCAGCACCCACTGAACGCCGGCCCGACCCGCGCCTCTCGTCAATCACGACCTGTGTTCGTCGAGCGTTTACTGAGCGGTTACTCCCATCGGGTGATCCTCCTCGGAAAGGATCGTCGCGCCGGCGAGAGCAGAGCGAAACATGGGGTTCGCTGAGCGGTTACCGGGATCCTGACAAAGATGCTCGCTGCAGCAGTGCAGACCTGTGTCTCACAATACTGCCCGGTCCGTCCCTCGGGCATCTAGACGAGCGGGGGACTCACGCGAGCGACACGAAGGAGGTCGATTCCATAGGGTTGCGAGATAAGCGGCTCAACAGCCCCTGCTCTTGACAGATCGATGTAACGCCTCACGTAGACCATTGCGCGCTCCATTTCTGGGAAGAGCCCATCAGCGTTCAACTGCTCTACAAACTCGCCGAACAGCTCCGGCCTCGCGAACAGCCCCTCGCGCAATAGGGATCCGTGCCCCAAGGATACGGGGTCGTATCCAAGTGGAGTTGCACTAGTTGTCATCGAGAAGCTCTTGATCTCTGCAAGTCTCGGCGACCACAGCCCAATGATTTCGCAGCGGGGAGTGGTTGCGTTGCAAAACGCGGCGATCTCAATCGCGTCACCGAGATTGCGAGTCAGTTCGAGTCCCGTCAGGTCATGGCACGCTCTTCGAACTCGCTCTCGAACCGTGGCGAGGCTCGGTGGAGCCGCCCCAGAAATGATCTCCTCATCCAGATCGAACCAAGCCATTCGATCGACGCCAGCGTAGAAGACATCACCAACTCGTGGCGGCTGGGCTGGGAAGGCGCCGCGCCCCTCAGCGTCAAAGTTCAAGGGAGCCACGCGTACGACCAAGAAGCCGCAGAGATCGATCTCCCTCTCCAAGACCCTCATCGAGGCGGAAGCCCAGGTCTGACTGGCACGTGGCCACCGCGTCCCGCACCTGGAAGATGAATGTGAGGCGGCCGTCCCGGATGCCCAAGCCAGTTCGACGGGTCCGAGACGTCGCCTGGGCTCGCCCTTGCTCCGGGGTATCCAAGCTCTCCTGCCCAATCCAGAACTGTCTCGGCGTCATCGAGATCAAGAGGTATCCTGCCACCGAAAGTGGCGTCATTGACGAGATCCCGGAGTGCCGCCTGATCAGGGTCATAACAGATCGGAGCTGGCTCATCGCCGTCCGCTGGAGTGTCGCCTGCCTCCGAAGGTGGCGGTGGCGGTGGCAAGGGGTCCTCTCCCGAGTGTTGATGGTAGGAACCGGCAACAGCTGCAAATGCAGCACCGAGCCCGACAAGTGCTGCTTGCCCTAGACCAGCGAGGGATGGCACCGCAGGGCCCATCGCTGCCGCTGCACACGGCGGACACAGTCCAAGACGGTCCGACAGCGTCACAGGATTCGAGCGAGCGTACTCGTAGAGGTTGATGCCGCCGCGCTGGTAGATCGGATCGGCCGAGGGGAATCGGCCCGTGCTTGCATCGAAGTGCCTGAACCGGTTGTAGTGCAGCCCACTTTCCGCATCCGCAACCTGGCCCTGGAAGCGAAGGTCGAAAGACGTCGCCGCTCCCGCCTGCACCGACACTTCCCCGAAGGCTCGGTACATCCCGCGCCACGCCGCCGAGCGGTTCGCCACAGTCAGCAGCTTCGGCGTAGAGAGGTGGTCCACGTGCACGTCGTAGATCGACTCGCCGGCGCCGCTCCCAGTCGCGGTCTGCACGGGGGCCCAGCCGCCCGCGTAGGCGTAGCGGCGCGTCCTGTTGCCGGCTCCGTCGTACTCGGCGAGCAGGACGTCGTCCTCCCACAAGAACCAGCTCGTCAGGCCGTTCACAGTCTTGCGCAGGCGGCGGCCGAAGGGGTCGTAGGCGTAGCCCGCCGTAGTGCCGGCGGTCGGGTCGCTGTAGGAGCGGAGTCGGTTGACGAAATCGTGCCCGAGACTGATCTCGTTGGGCTGCCCGGGGTGGATCGCCGCGAGGCTTCCGTCGGCGTCGAAGGCGTAGCTCCGGCCAGTGCTCGCGAGGATGCGGTTGTTGGCGTCGTAGTCGTAGGCGTTAAGCTCGCTCGGGTTCTCGCGATTGCCGGCCGGGTCATACGCGAAGGCCTCGTCCTGCAAGAGGGGGAAGCCGGCCGGCATCGAGTTCGGATAGTTCGCGCTCGTGAGGCGGTTCGCGCCGTCGTAGGCATATTCGTAGAGGTACTGGGTCGTCGTCGTGAACTCCTCGCGCACCTGGTCGACGTTCATCACGGTGTCGAGAGTGTAGTTGAGCTGGTGGAGCTGCGACGAGCCGTTCTGGACCGTGATCGTCGAGACCGGGCCCTGGTTGAAGTAGGTGTACGAGGTCGTCGTGCCGTTGCCGTGGGTCAGGGTCTGGAGGTCATCGTTCGCGAAGTACTGCAAGTCGAGGGTCTGGCCGCCCGGGAAGTTCGCCTGGGTGAGCCTGTCGAGGTCGTCGTAGGTCCAGGCGTGGGTCAGCGTCTCGGAGCCGTGCATGAGCTCGAGCTCGCTTCGGTTGCCGAAGCGGTCGTAGCTGGAGTCGAGGACGCGGTTGCCGCCCGGGAGGTAGTGGGCGGTGGCGGTGTCGACGCGCCCCAGCGGGTCGTAGACATAGCTGTAGAGCGGACCAGGCTGGAGGTCCGTGTCGCTGGCAGAGGTGACGTTGCCGGCGAGATCGTAGTCATAGGAGACGGTGCGGACCGGCGTATCCGCCGCTGTATCCACGAAGTGCTGGACGGCGGCGAGAGCGCCCCAAGCCTCGTACGCGTGGCGCAGCACGTTGCCTCGGGCGTTGGTCACCGCGTCGAGGCGCCCACGTCCATCGTACGCGTAGGTCACGGTCTGTCCGAGCTCTTGCTCGATCGACGTGAGGCGTGAGAGGGCGTCGTAGCCGTAGGTCGTGACCTGGCTCTTCGGGTCGGTCACCGTCGTCACGTTGCCGGCGGCGTCGTAGCCGAAGGCGGTCACGAGAGGCGCGGGCAGCGGAAATGCAGACGTGCCTTCCTGCGTGACGGTGAGCAGCCGGTCGCGATCATCGTACGCGTAGCTCGTCTTGCGGCCGGCCGGGTCGGTGATGCGCGTGCGCTTCCCGAACACGTCGTAGGCGAACTGCGTGGATTGCGACACGGCGTTCGTGAACGTGACGAGCCGCTCCAGGCCGTCGTACGTGTACGAGACATCACGCGAGATCGAGTTGGTGGCATCGACGGCGGTGAGCCGGTTCCCGTCGCTGTCGTAGGTGAACGTCCAATAGTCGGACCACGTCCCCGCGTCGTTCTTGCGCTCGACCTTCTTGAGCCGCCCGCGACCGTCGTAGCGGAAGCGGCGCTGCTGGCCTTCCCCGTCTGCCTGCGTCCGGCCGATCTCGATCTGCGTCAGGTAGCGGCCGGGGGGCGCCAGCGACGGGTCGCCGAGCCCATCGGTCGGACTGCTGTAGGTGTAGAGCGTCGCCTCGCCGAGCGCGTTGCCGAGCTCGGTGAGACGTCCCAGATCGTCCCACGTGTAAGTCGTGACGTCGGCGCGCGGCGATCCTTCGGGTCCGCCTGTCTGGGTGAGCGTCGCCACGAAGCCGCGGGCGTCGTACGTGAACTCTCGACGCAGATGATCGTCCTCGACCCCGTCGAGCTCGATCCTTACCTCCTGGAGCAAGCCGGGGTTGGGACCAGTGGCAGGAAAATGGGTTCGGACGATCTGGAGGCCGTCGTCCGGCTCGACAGCGGGTGGTGTGATCGTTGCGAGCTGGCCGTAGGCGTCGTAGGTCAGGAGCGTCGTCTCGAACGTTCCATCGTCTCGACGACGCTTGATCTCCTTCACGTTCGTGATCGGATCGCTCGCGCCCGGGCCGGTGCGATGGAAGGTGTGCTCGGTGCGGAAGGGCTTGCCGGGATCGGCGCTCGACACGACCTCATGGGAGGCCAGCCAGTGCTGCTCCCACGTCCAGCTCTCGGTGATCGTCTCGCCACCGTCGAGGGCGGTCACGCGCTGGTCGAGGTTTCCGTCGGCGTCGTAGTGGAGATCGACGGTGCGGACCAGGACCAGGACCGGTGCGCCCACGGTCCCGGTGTTCTCCCGGACCTCCACGCGATCGGTGAGGCCGCTTGCGTCGCGCACCCACGTCGTCTGGTGGCCGAGCGCGTCGGTGTGGGTCAGGAGCCGGCCGCCGGCGTCGTAGGTGTAGCGGGTCACCGCCGTGCGCTGTTGGCTGCCGGCCGCGTTGTAGACCCAGCGCGTGACGCGGGTTGCCAGCGGCTGGGAGTAATCGAAGTCGAAGCGTTGATGACCGGTCGAGCCGATGCCGAACGTCTGGCGCGTCACACGGTCCTGACCGTCGTAGGTATTGACGTGCGGGATCGTCGTGGCACCGGAGTCGAGGCTCGTCAGGTTATGGGGATCGTTTGCATCCTGATAGGCGTAGGTCGTGACGATGCCCTCGAGGCCCAGGACCTGGGTCAGGTTGCCCAAGGTCAGGCCCGTGCCGGCGTGGACGTCGTGGACGTACTCCACGGCTCTGCCGTCGGACGCGGTCGCCGATTCGAGACGCCCCGTCGTCGGATCGTAGGCGAAGCTGACGGCCCTCCCGGTCAAGGTCCCATCGGCCAGGCGTTCCCGGACCTGGGTGAGCCGGAACACATACGCCACCGTCGACGGCGCGAGCGGGTCCACCGAGAAGTCCGAGGACCCGACGAGCGGGAGCCTTCCGGCCGGGTCGTAGATCATCTCCAGGCGGTTGCCGTTCGGATCCTCCCAGGCCGTGAGTCGACCCTGCACGTCGAACAGCGCCCGCCGGTTGCGTGGAAAGCGGAGGGCATAGGTGCCGTCCGGGTAGGCGGTGAGGCGGGTCTGCTGCCCTGCCGGCGTCTGGTACGCGCCGCCGGTAAACACGAAGCGGTGCTTGTAGCCACAGCTCGTGCGCACGATCACCGAGTTGTCGGGGTACTCGAAGAGCTGGAGGTCGAACGACCAGGCCCAGCCGTGACCGAGCGGCGAATCGTAGTAGGACTGGCTGTCGTAACGCCGGCGCAGCTCGATCGGATGGACGCCGTTGACGACCAGGTCCGTCTCTTCGTGGTAGAAGCGCCCGCTTACGACGCTGATCGGATGGCCCTCGTCGCCCTCCCCTGCCTCGTCGGTCGCGCCGTTGCCGCTGCACGGCGGGCATCCCGCGGCGGACGGGTCCGCATTGCACGGATCGGGCGGCGGATCGGGTTGGTTGGGGTCGGACAGCGTCGGACCGCCGAAGTCATCGGCCCTCGCGGCGACGCCGGGCGCGGCGAGAGCGAGCGCGAGCGCCATCGAGATCCATCGGCCCATTCGTGTCATCGCCCGTACCTCATCTCGTGCCGCCGGGATCGACAAAAACCCGCAGGGTTGCCGCTCCGAAGTGCCCTTCGTAGCCACGCAGGTTCCCCGTGATGTAGTGGATGCCTTCCGCGACGCTCCCCGGATCCCAGACCCAGGTCGCCGGCAGGAAGCCGAGCTCCGTCTCGGTCTGGTAGCTCCCGTTGACGTAGAAGACCGTCTCGAAGCGCTCCGCCTGCATCCGCGCCCGGTCGCGATCCTCGACGTCCATCCGGATTCCTATGGGCCCACGCACGATCGGATCGCCATCCTCGGTACGCGCGAGCGGCTCCGCAGGCACGAGCGTGATGGACACGTCGCGGCGGTCCTCAGCCGCTTGCGCGGCGAAGTCGTACATGCGACGGGGCCGCTCGGCCTTGGGAAGGCGTCGCGTCTCGCCCCACGGCAGCGCCGCGATCCATTCGCTCCGGTTGGAGGGCGGCAGCACCAGGATCGTGTTGTCCGGCAGCGAGTAGGCGAGGATCGAGATCCTGAGCTCGGGATGCTCGCGCAGGTCGAGGACACGGGAGGCGTCCTTGCCGTCCCAGACCCGCGAGTGCCGTCCGGGGAGCCGCGGCACCCAATCGAGCAGCGTCCCTAACATCGGGCCATCGCCCTTCAGGCCGATGCGCATGTTGAGCCGGGCCGACTTCGGAAGGTCGTATTCGATCGCGCCTCGGTCGGAGTTCCAGGTGGCGTCCGGAACCGCGAGGAGCTCGCCGCCCGTGAGGTCCGTCACGTCGTGCTCGACCTCGATTCCGGCCTCGTCGCGCACGACCAGCGTGTAGTGGTAGGCCTCCGGCGGGACACGCCTGCCTGCTTGATCCTCGCCGTCCCAGGTGAGCTCCTGCACGCCGGCCGACGACGGTCCGCGACTTCGGATCTCGCGCACCAGGAGGTTCCGCGCGTCGAAGATTCGAAGGGTCACCGATCCAGGCTGACCTAGGTGGAAGCGGATCCTGACGATCTCGTCCTTCGCAGGATCGAAGGCCGCCGGATCGTGCGAGACCTGTGTGATCTCGGACGCCGGAGCGCGGGGGGGCGACAGGACCCAAGCGAGCAAGAGGAAGGCGGCCAGGAGCCTCATCGCAGCCTTCGCCGAGCCGGTTCCCAGCACGGCCGCCGAGCGGGGGCGCCGACCACCAGGCGCTCGGACCCGCTTCCATCGACAGGAGTTCGAAAGATCGCGCTGGCGCCGCCGTCGACGGCGCGCTCGAAGGCCAGCTCACGCCCATCGCCCGCGAACGACGGCCCAGCCGCGAACGCGGCGTCGCCGGCGATGACGCGCGACG
Organism: Deltaproteobacteria bacterium; assembly: GCA_035063765.1. Lineage (NCBI taxonomy): Bacteria > Pseudomonadati > Myxococcota > Myxococcia > Deltaproteobacteria bacterium. Next base: position 26,369 of record JAPSFT010000034.1, on the reverse strand, counting down.
CACCCGCAGCCGGCTTCACCCAGATCGCGTAGCGGCCGCCGCGATTGCCCGAGAAGGCCAGCAGGCCGCGGGGCCCCGCTGCCACGTCGAAGTGATACAGCTCGCCCGCGGTCAGCTGCTCCTGCGCCGAGCCGTCGACCGACACGCGCCAGATGTCGTGCGCCTGGCCGCCGTCTCCGGACAGGAAATAGATCCACTTCCCGTCCGGGCTCCAGGCAGGCTCGTGCTGCAACGCGCCGAGACGCGTGAGCCGCGTCATCGCGGACCCGTCGGGCGCGGCGACGAAGATCTCGTTCGCGTCGCGGGTCCCGCCGGGACTCATCGAGAACGCGATCCTGTCTCCATCGGGCGAAACAGCCGCGTCATGGATTCCGCGCGGAAGCGGCAGCTTCGTCTCCTCGAGCGAGTCGAGTCCGACGCGCACCACCTCGCCGGCGGTCGAGCTCACCAGCATTGCCTTACCGTCGGGGAACCACGAGCAGCGCGTCTTGTCGCCGGGGGATCCCGTGATCTGCCGGGGGTCGCCTCCCAGCTCCTGGATCCAGGCCTGCCAATAGCCGTTCGCGGGCGCCAGGTAACCGATGCGTCCGCCGCTCTCGTCCGCGCCCGAAGCCTGTCCCGCAAAGCCGCCGACGACGCAGACGGCGAGTGCGGCGATGCCTTGTATCCTCACCGCCGCACGTCGATCACGCCGCGATAGAGCGTGCTGTGACCGGTCACGGCGCTGACGGCCTGGATCGCAAAGGTGGAAACTCCGTCCGCGAGCGTGCGGATCTCGTTGACGTTCGCCGGCGTCGGATCGTTCGGGTCGTAGCCGCTCCATTCGGCGACGTGGTCGATCGGCACCCCGTCGCTCTGCGCCTGCTGGAGCTCGCCTCCGATCAACACCACCGCGCTCGGATCCGCGAAGTCGGCGACCCCCGGCGGCAGCAGCTTGAGCGTGATCACGGCTGGCTGATCGATGCGGTAGGCGATGCGGGAGATCTGGTCGTAGCTGTGATGGACGCGATAGGGGTCCGCCTTCACCTCGACGACCGGCGCGACGCCTCCCACGGTCGGCGCGGGCTCGACCACGAAGCTGTTGGGGACGATCGCGTTCCCGGAATCGACCGCGACGTACACGTAGGCCAATTTGTTGCCGATCAGCGAGCCGTCCGGGCGACGTCCGTCCCAGACGACCCTCGAGACGCCCTTCGGGTAGGCTCGCCCGCCGTCGATCCGGAACGTCGGCTCCCCGTCCGGCCTCACCTCGATCCGCGGGCGTGCTCCCGCGTTCAGCGCGTCCATCTGGAAGTCCACGAAGTCGTTCGCGTAGACGTTGTACGCGTTCGGCACGGCGCCGAACACACCGGTCACCGGGTTGGCCATGGTCGACGGCGTGGTGTAGATGCCGACATTCGCGCCATCGGTCGCATCGATGCGGTAGTAGTAGGCGTTGGCCGGTGCGTAGACGCCGGAGCCATCACGCCCATCCCAGGGCACGACCTGATCGCCCGCCGGCAGACTCGTGACGATCTCACGCGTCAGGGCGTTCGTCGCCTCGTCGTAGATTCGTACGGTCACTGACGAGGGTGCCAAGAGCTCGAAGCGGACGTTGCCGGTCTCGCCGGCGCCCGGGCGGAATCGCAATGGATCGTGGCGCACGGCCGTCACGGTGTTGGTGAGATGGGTCCCGGGGACCACCACGAAATCGAAGTTGGTGAAGTTCGAGAAATCCACTGCGATCGGAAAACCGCTTTCCAAGTCATTGGCGAGGATCGTTGCCCGGACTCCAGCAGGAGTCTCCGTGCCCCAGAAGTTTTCTCGGGCGTCCACCCGGTCCGTCGAACCCAGGTGGTAGTACTGCAGGACGTTCAGGTTGCGTTGCGAGTTCGCGTAGATTCGATTGTGGCGGAGCACCGGAACGGGGTTGCCCCCCGCCGAGCCGCTCCCCTGGAGATACAAACCCGTCCCATTGCCCGTGATCGTGTTGTTCTCGATCAGCGGACTCGATCCATGGATCAGGTAGATCCCGAAGCTTCCCTGACTGATCGTATTCCCGCTGATCGTTCCACCCGTATCCTCGAGGCGGACTACGTGACCGCTCGTGGAGCTCTCGCGATCGATCAGGTTCCCCGTGATCGTCGCGGTGCCGTCGACGACCCGGATTCCACCGGCATTGAAGTAGGTGATCTCGCTGTCCCGAACCGTTACCGGGGTGTTGGTCGCGAAAATGGGCTGGTTCGCGTAGAGGATCCTGGCCTGATCGATCGAAAGGGACGGGCTCGAGCGGACGACGAGCCCGTCCCAGTAGTCGGCGAGCGAGGGCGCCGACGGCGAGAGAGAAGTCAGCACGACTCGTGACCCCGGCGCCCCCGCCACGCTCAACAGTCCGTCGACGAGGATCTCTGCATCCCAGGCGATGCGGAGCGTCACGTTCTGCGGAATGCTGAGCGTCTTGCCCTCCGGCACGACGATCGAGCCGACGACGTCGTACACCGTGCCGGGAGACAGGGTCGTCAGGGTCTGGGTCACCGGCCCGTGCAGGAAGGACCCTGCAACCGGGCCTCCGCCCGCGGCCACTGGACCGTCGAGGAACGGCACCACGTCGGCATGAGGCCGGTCGAGGTAGCTATCGTCGACCTTGAAATCCCAGACCCGACGCGAGATCTCCCAGGCGCTCGCGAATCCCCACCAGTTGCCTTCGGCGTTAACCACCAGGTCCGACGCGTCCACGTAGCCACTGAAGGCCAGGTTCTGCTGGACGCCGGCTGGGCCGTTGGCGTAGATGTCGTTGCCGTTGATCACCGGCATCGGTTCACGGCTGGACGCCTGGACGTTGATCCCGGTCCCAGTGTTGCTGCGAATGACGTTGACGCCGCTGATGGTTGGACTGGCAAGGCGCTCGATCTGGATTCCTCGGTTGTTGTCCTCGATGAGGTTGCCGAGCACCGAGGGAGTCGCCGCCGGCGCCACGAGCGGCCCGACGATTCGCATGCCCTCGTCGGCCCGGCGAATGATGTTGCCCTGCAGGAGCGGCGATGCCTCGTCGACATGGATGGCGGACCCACGCCGCGTGGGAGGATCCCGGTGGATCAGGTTCCCTACCGCCTCGCCCGGCGCATTGTCGAAGCGAATGCCGACACACAGCGAGCAGGAGCTGCCCTCGGCGAAGTTCCGGATCTCGCTGTTGCGCACCGAGACCCACGCCTGTTCGGCCCGGATCCCGTTGAATACCCGCTCGATGTAGGCCGATTCGATCGTCGCCGTGGCGGAGGTACCGTTCACGCGGATCCCGTTCCAAAAGGTCCCTGCGGTTTCCGGGACGAGGCGCACGACTCCGCCTGCGGTCCCCTGTATGCGGAGCGTGCCGTTGACCAGGAGCTCCGCAGCGCCAGTCGTCTGCGTGGACCCGAGGAAACGCAGCTCGACTCCTGGCTGAAGGATCAGCGTCGCCCCGGTTGGAACCACGAGGGTGCTCGTCACCGAATACGGGGTGGCAGGGTTGCCCGGAGTCCAGACGTGGACCCCCGCCGCGACGGTGCCGCCCTGGATCCGGGGCGTCGTGTTTTGGTAGGCGACGTTCTGGGAGGTCGACGGGTCGCTGGTCGAAACGCCATCCGAAGCGATCGCATGGATCTCGTTCGCGTCGTCGAGGATGGCCGAGAACGAAAACGCGCCGGTCCCAGCGCTCGCGGTCGTCGTCGCCTGGGGCTGACCGTTGACGTAGAGCGTCACCTCGTAGCCCGAGCCGCTCGAGCCGGTGACGGCCTGCGGATTGGCCGTGGTCGGCGACGGGATCGCGTCCAGTACCGGGGGCGGGACCAACGAGATCTCGCCGGAGATCGCTCGCAGCAGGACCACTACGTCCCCGGCATCGACCTCCCCATCCGGTGCGGGACCGTCGACCGCGCTCCAGGGAGCGACGTCCGCGGCCGCCTCCTCTGCAGCGCTCAGGGACAGCTCTCCTGCCACGTGGCGCTGTACGCGCAAGGCGTCCGCCATCGACAGGGAGCCGTCCTCGTCGACGTCTCCGAGCGCAGCCGACGAAACGGACGGCCCGAACAGAACACCCAGCAGGAAGACAGGGACCCCCCACACGACCGTTCGAGCCTTCGTTCCAGCGCTCATGGCCGCTACTCCGCGAGGTGCTTGCGGGCGATCCGCGTGAAGTAGTGCGTGGTGTCGGTCCCCGGCGTGTAGACCGGAGTGAGCAGATTCCCATCCAGGTCGCGAACCTCGAGATCTCGGATCGTGAAGTCGGTGGCGGCGAAGCCGACGCCCGGCGCCTTCGTGAAGGTCACGTCGAGCAGTGGGCCTTCGCCCACCCGTTCGGCGTCGGGGTAGGGCGGGGGGACGATCGGGAGGACGAAGCCACGCGGATCGGCGACGAAGATCCGGACGCTGCCCGGCGCATCGCCCGTGCTGGTGAAGGCTACCGCCCGGCTCGCTTCGGTGAGGGGGAACACGTCCGGCTGCGAAACGGCGCCGCTCGGGTACTGGAGCGTGAACTCGATCGAGCCGATCTCCCACTCCGGGTCGAAGCCATCGACCTGAGCCGTCGCGGCGCGACCCTGGAGTCGCAGCGTCGGGCGCGGGCCGAGGCCGGTTGGATTGGAATCGCTGGTGAAGACGATCGGGCTCCCGCCCGTCCCGAGGATCTCCAGGCTCCCGATCGAGTTCCAGGTCGGCGCCACCCCGTTCACGAGCATGTGCACCTTCGTCGCCACGGGGAAGGCCGCCGAGATCGAGGTCGGCAGGTCGAAGACGACGATGGTGAGGAAGGGGCCGGCCTTGGTGACGTTCAGCACGCCTGCCGGAGCCGACAAGCCGTCGAAGACCGCGCGCGGCGTGGCGGTCGCGAGGACCGTCGTCCCCTGCTTGATCTGGAGCGTCACGTTGTCGACCGAGAGATTGTACTTCTCGTAGTACCCCCCCAAGACCGGCACGTAGTTCGAATCGAGCGACATCGCGAGCGTGTCACCGAGCCGTGCCGCCTTCGGCCAGACGATCGGATCGCCTCCCAGACCCACCGGCGTGCAGCCGAGACCCACGATCCACGCGATCGATACCGCCACGAATGCCAGACTGGCGCGCTTCCGATCCATGGCTTCCTCCCACTCGATGACATCGTCCGTCAGTGCTCGTCCCCGGTCGAAGGATTCAGGGAGCCGCCCGTTCGATACCAGGCATCGAGCGTCGCGAAGAGTGGATCGAGACAACGCTCGTCCGGCTTCGGGCCGCATTGCTCGGCTTGCTCGCGCAGGACGGTTCCCAGCTCGCGCGCGTCGGCAGGCGGCGCAGCCCAGGAATGGATCTCGAAATGGGTCGCGATCGCCCCGAGGCGCTGAAGAGCAGGGTCGGAGTCGAGCGAGTGGCGCTCGATCGCCACTTCCGCGGCTGCTTTCGCTCCCGAGCGCCGGATCTCCGCTTCCGGCACGTCGAGGGGCTGCCCGTACGGAGTCCGCGTGAAGGGAGGCAGCAGCGCGAAGCGGGCATCGGGGTCGATGAAGCGCTTCACGAGCCAGAGCGTGATGATCCGGTCCACCTCGAGCACGTTCCACGTCGTGTGAAGATGTTCGCCGAGCGCGGCAGGCGGCGCCGGGGGGAGCTTCTCGGCATGGATGCGGTGGAAGTCGGCCCCGACGAGGCCGACCCCGAGCGCCGGTAGGAGGAACCCTGTCGTGACGAGCCGCCAGGGCAGCGGCCGACGGATGCGGCCCCAGAGCCGCAATCCGGCCCAGAGCCCCAATCCGTACACGAGGTGGGAGCCGAGCGTGATTGCCAAGAACTCCCGGCCGCGCGTGTAGCCAAAGACCTCCGCGTACGGTGTCAGCAGCATCGCCGTCTCGAGGAAGACGCCCCAGGCGACGGCGGTCCAGAGTCGGTCGCGGACCGCGAGCGTGGCATACATGAGCGCGAAGCCGACCCCGTTCGAATAGTGGTAGGCCCAGCCCGCCAGCTGCGCCTCCGCAGTGACCGCGGTCCCGCCCACGATGAGCGCTCCGAAGTAGGAGATCGCCTTGAAAATCGGGAGGCCAGCATGGACGAGTGGAATTCGACACATGTCGTAGAACAGCGTTGCGACGCCGCCCGCGAAGATTCCTCCCAGAACGCGATCGGCCAAGTCTGCCCGACCGCGCCGCCGTGCCAGCCATACGAAGGCCGCGGCGGAGAGGAGACCCGGGACAACGACGAGCGACACGCCGGTGCGCATCGAGAACAAGCCGTAGAAGTAGCCGAGCAGGCTCGCGATCGAGGAGGCGCCGGCCAAGAAGGGCAGAACCAGGGCGGGGTGCTCGAGGAGCCGGATCCGAATGCCCCAGCGCCCGAGCCCGGCCCTCCACGCCACCTCGGATTGCTCGAGCGTTCCGTTCGACAGCCCCAAACACAGCCTCGGCTAACGCGGCTCGGCAATGCCCCTTCCGGGCGACACCCGCCTGCGACGGCGCGCATTCTGCCAGAGCAACTTTCATCGCACCAGAGAATAGTGCCGGCACATCTGCTGAATCTCGATTCCTGTGCGGATGCCTCCGTCGATCCTCAGCCTCGACGCCGTAGTGCCGGCCGATCTGATCCAACGCCTCGTCGGCCTGCGGGAAGGCAGGCTCGCACCCGAGGAGCTTGCGCCGCACGTGCGCGCAGCAGTGGGCGAACGCGAAGCGAGCGGTCGCTGGTAGCTGGAGCAAGGACTGGCCCCGAAGACGGTCCAGAACGCTCTCGGTGTCCTCCGTCGCGTTCTCTACCTGGCGCAGCGAGAGGGGACCGTGGCGCGGAACCCGGCGGCGAGGGTGGGGGAGCTGATGCGTCGGGTGGACCGGCGAGTCGCGATCGAGACGCCCGAAGTGGAGTACTGGACGCCCGAGGAGGCGGCGAGACTGATCGCGCTCGCACGAGAGTACGAGCCACGCTTCGCCCCAGCTCTCGTGCTCGCCTTCTCTACCGGATGCCGGAAAGGCGAGATCCTGGGCCTCAAATGGCCGGACATCGACTTCGAGCACCGCACGTTGGCGATCCGACGCGCGATTACGATGCGGCGGGTGACGACCCCGAAGAGCGGACGCTGGCGAAGCGTTGCGATGACGGAGACCCTCGCCAACGAGCTGTTCGACCTGCTCGCCGTGCGACGCCAGCACGCGGCGCTACAGGCTCGGGCAGCGCTCGAGCCGGGGAGCGCCGAGCCCGCGAGCCCGCCGCCCGAGTGGGTCTTCTGCTCCCGGACCGGCACGCCGTGGGACGAGACGAACTTCGCGCGTCACTGGGAGCGCGTGCGCCGGCGCGGAGAGGCCCATGGAGTCCGCCCGCTGCGCTTCCACGCGACGCGCCACAGCTGGGCGACGTGGGCGCTTCGCGCGGGCAAGAGCGTGCGCTGGGTCGCGCAGCAGCTCGGCCATCAGGACCCCGCGTTCACACTGCGCGTCTACGCGCACGCCATGCGAGAGGAGGAGAACGACCTCTCGTTCGCCGAGCTCGGCGGCTCCGGACGGCCCTATACGGCCCCTGCCCTCGACGGCGATCCCGACGAGGCGACGCAACCCATTGATTTCCCTGGTGGGCCGCCTGGGACTCGAACCCAGAACCAACGGGTTAAAAGCCCGCTGCTCTACCGTTGAGCTAACGGCCCCTCGGGCGGACGGCCCGGACGGTAGCGGACGGCCGCCGCTCCCGGGCCCTCGGGTGGAGTGCGGCTCGTCGTTTCTACAAAGACGGGCTTCGCGTTGCACACCGCGGGCGGGTGCGGGGCCGGGATCCCGCGTGGCGAGGCGGCGCGCGCCCGGCCGCCCTCCGCGGGTTGGCACCGGGAGTGCAACGCAGGAATCGCACGCGGCCGGAGCGACCGGCCGCGCTCCGGCGCCCGGCGCCGACCCGAGGATGGCGGGCGACGGAGAACGAGGAGGTCATCGCACCGTGATTCGCTACGCACTCCCGGATCTGCCCTACCCGCACGACGCGCTCGAGCCCCATCTCTCGCAGCGGATCATGGAGCTCCACCACGACCGGCATCATCGCGCCTACGTGGACGGGGCGAACAAGACCGTCGAGGCGCTCGCCGACGCCCGGCGCAAGCGCGACTTCGAGCAGATCGCGTCGCTCGAGCGCCGGCTCGCCTTCCACGTGTCCGGGCACGTCCTGCACAGCATCTTCTGGCAGAACCTCTCGCCCGACGGCGGAGGGCAGCCGAAGGGGGAGCTGGCCGCGTCGCTCGAGCGCGATTTCGGCGGCTTCGACGCCTTCAAGCAGCAGATCGTGAGCGCCGCCGCGACCATCATGGGCTCCGGCTGGGCCGCGCTCGTCTGGGACCCCCTCACGCGGAGGCTCGGGACCACGCAGATCCACGACCACCAGTCGCAGATCACCCAGGGCGGTGTCCCGCTGCTCGTGATCGACGCCTGGGAGCACGCCTACTATCTCCAGTACCAGACGGAGAAGAAGCAGTACTTCGAGGCGCTCTGGGACCTCTGGTCCTGGGAGGACGTCGCCCGCCGCTACGCGCTCGCCCAGAAGCTCGACCTCGGCGTCGCGCACGGGACGGAGGGTCTGACGGCGCCGCCCGCGAGGAGCTGAGGGCCGGCGCCCTCAGTCGCGCAGGAAGTACTCGACCGTCGTGACCACCCGCACCTTCTTGACCTGCGGGCTTCCCTGGTCGCGGTCCTCGATCGAGACGACGCCCTGGTTGGCGGTGCGGATGCCAGCGAGCCGCGCGCCCGAGTCGTTCGCGAACTGCTCGGCGGACTTGCGGGCGTTGGCGGTGGCCTCGGCGATCAGCTCGGGCTTGATCTCGTTCAGGCCGGTGTAGGCGAACTCTGGCGTGCTGCCCTCGCCGATCAGGACGCCGCGGCTCACGAGCTCACCGCTGCGGCGCAGCGCCGCGAGCGCTTCGGCGACGCGGCTCGTGCGCAGGGTCACGGTCGTCGAGTAGCGATAGCGCTCGGGCGGGCGCTGGTCGCCGTAGCTGTAGGCCCAGCGGTCCTCGAGGCGCGGCGGCGAGACCACGATCTCGTCGGCCCCGAAGCCGGCCTGCTGGAAGAAGGAGCGCACGGTCTCGCTGTTGGCCTCGAGCTGGCTCTGGACGTCGGCGAGGTCGTTGCCGACCACGGTGTGGGGCAGCGGCCAGACGACGAGGTCGGCGTCGACGATGCGCTCCGCCGAGCCCTTGACCGTGACGAAGCGGTCCTGGGTGCGCAGCCGGGCGAGGCCCTGTGCGCCGAGCCAGCCGGCCGCGGCGACGCCCAGGCCAAGGAGCAGCGCGGCCAGGACGGGGCTCGAGCGGTCGTCGCGCAGCCCCGCCATCTCAGCCCTTCTCGACCTTGGGATCGAGCTGGATCTGCTTGTCGCGGAGCTTCTGGATCAGCGCGTCGGCCCCCTCGGCGCTGATGATCTCCTGGCACTGGGTGCGGAAGTTCTGGACCAGCGAGACGCCCTCGATGATGACGTCGATGCCGCGCCAGCCGGCGTCGGTCTTGCGCAGGCGGTAGTCGACCCGGGTATCGCCGCTGCCCTGGCGGACGATCGTCTTCACGGTGACGTCGCCGCGCGCCTCGGGCTGCGAGCCGTCGACGAGGATCTTCTCGTCGCTGAAGCTGTCGAGGGTGTCGCGATAGGTGGCGGAGAGGTGCTTCTTGAAGGCGTCGACGAAATCGTGCTGCTGCTGCTCGCTCATCGTGTTCCAGTTCCGGGCCAGGACGAAGCGGCAGATCAGCTCGAAGTCGAAGCGCTCGTAGGCGATCGCCTCCACGCGGTCCTTCTTCTGGTCGAGCGTCAGGGACGAGTCGTGGAGCACGCCCAGCACGTCGTCGATGGTCTGCTGGACGAAGCGGCGCGCCTCCTCCTCGGCCGGCGCCACGGCGGCCCGGGCGAGCACCGATGCGCCGAGCAGGACGGCGGCGGCGACGGCGGGAAGCAGGACACGGCGCATCGGGCTCACTCCTCGTCGGGCAGATCGTACAGGTCGTCGTAGGGGCCGGCGCCCTTGGCCGGCGAGGCCTGCTCCCGGTCGGCGACGGCGGCCGCGCGGTTCTGGACGTAGGCATCGCGCACGAAGACGTAGAAGTCGAGGGCCGTCGCGCGCGCGCGCTGGATCTCGTCGTCGGCGAGCGCGCGGCTGTTGACGGCGTTGAGGACCCCGAGCCCGTAGACCGGGACGTCGACCCACAGGAGGGGGTTCAGGAGCAGGTCGAGCCCGGTGCCCACCGCGTCGCGCGGGCTCGAGGGGCCGAGCACGGGCAGCACCAGGTAGGGGCCCGGCGGGATCCCCCAGCGCCCGAACATCTGGCCCAGGTCCTCGTCGTGGCGCGGGAAGCCGAAGTGGGTGGCGGGGTCGAAGAGCCCGGCGATCCCGACCGTGCTGTTGACCAGGAAGCGCCCCACCTCGTCGGCCGCCTTCAGGCCCTCGCCCTGCCCCACGCTGCTCACGAAGCGCGAGGGGAAGGCGAGGTTGAAGAAGAAGCGCCGCACGGAGTCGCGCAGCTCCTCGAAGGTTACGAAGCTCCAGCCCCGTGCGATCGGGCGCAGGACCCACTGGTCGGCGGCGTCGTTCACGCGGAACACCGGACGGTTCCAGGCCTGCCAGGGATCCTCGGCGGGCCCCTTCGCGCAGCCGGCACCCAACGCAGCCGCCACCAGCAGCCCACACGCGAGCGAGCTCCGTCCCCCCATGCCTACTCCTTCGAGCCCGAGCCGAGATTCTGGATCAGCTTGCCGATCAGCCGCTCGAGGATCACCGCGCTCTGCGTGAACGAGATCTGCTCCCCGGAGTGCAGCGTCTCCGGGTCTCCGCCCGGCTCGAGCGCGATGTACTGGTCGCCGAGCACCCCCGAGGTCAGGATCGACGCCGAGGTGTCGGCCGGCAACGCTAGCGCCGCGTCGACGTCGAGCGTGACCCGCGCCCGGAAATCGTCCGACAGGTCGATCGACTTGACCTGTCCGACCCGGACGCCGCTGATCACCACCTGGGCGCGCTTCTTGAGCCCGCCGATCTCGTCGAAGGTCGCGGTGAGCTGGAGGCCGCCGGCGCGCAGGGATTCCACCCCGCCCACCGAGAACGACAGCCAGGCCAACGCCGCCAGCCCGGCCAGCACGAACAGGCCGACCCACAGCTCCCTTGCCGGTGACTCGCGCATCCTTCAGTACCCCCAGAGCGCCGTGATGAAGTAGTCGAAGATGAGCGTCGCCACCGAGGCGATCACCACGGTCGAGGTCGCGGCCGCGCTGACGCCGGCCGTCGTGGTCCGTGCGGTGTAGCCCCGGAAGGTGGCCACGAAGCCCACCAGCAGGCCGAAGACCACGCCCTTCAGGATGCCCCCGACCACGTCCTCCCGGAACGCGACCGCCTGCTCGAGCGTCGAGAGGTACGAGCCCGGGTCGCCCCCGAGCAGCGCCACCCCGACCGTCCAGCCGCCGAGGATCCCGAAGACCACGAAGAGGGTCGAGAGCAGCGGCATCGCGACGATCATGCCGAAGGCCTTGGGCGCCACCACGAAGTCGAGCGGGTCGACCGACATCATGCGCAGGCCGTCGAGCTGCTCGGTGACGCCCATGGCCGCGATCTCGGCCGCCATCGCCGAGCCCGCGCGGCCCGCCACCAGGAGCGAGGTGAGCACCGGCCCGAGCTCGCGGATCAGCGACAGGCCGACCACCGCGCCGAGGCTCTCCTCGGCGCCGAAGCGCGAGAGCGTGTTGTGGCCCTGGAGCCCCAGCACCATGCCCACGGCGAAGCCCGAGACGCAGACGATCAGGAGCGACAGCACCCCGGCGTCGTAGATCTCGCCGACGAGGCGGCGCAGGCGCAGCGGGGGGCGGCTGCCGGCGCGCAGCACCGAGGCCGTGAAGAGCGCGAAGCGGCCGAGCCCGCGCAGCGAGCGCAGGACCAGGGCGCCGAGCGCGCGCACGGGGCCGGCGGGGCTCATCGCGCCGCGGCCCCGGACGCCGGGGGAGGCAGCGCGTCGAGGAAGAACTCGGCCGCTCCGGCGTCGCGGCGCATCAGCTCGCGCGGCTCGCCCTCCACCGCGGCGCCCTCCCCGATCATCACCAGGTGGTCGGCGATGCGCAGCGTCGACTGCGGGTGGTGCGAGGTGACGACGAGGGTGGCGCCGAAGCGGCGGTTCACGGCCACGAGCAGCTCCTCGACGCGCCGCACGGTCGGGGGATCGAGCCCCGAGAAGGGCTCGTCGCAGAGCAGCAGCTCGGGCTTCTCGATGAGCGCGCGCGCCAGGCCCGCCCGCTTCACCATGCCGCCCGACAGCTCGCCGGGCAGCAGGTGGTCGACGCCCTCCAGGCCGACCGCCTCGAACACGCGCCGCACCTCGCCGTGGATCTCGTCCTCGCCGAGCTCGCTGTGCTCGCGCAGCGGGAGCGCCACGTTGTCGTAGAGCGTGAAGGTATCGAGGAGCGCGCCGAACTGGAACAGCATCCCGACCCGCCGGCGGTAGCGCACCACCTCCTCGCGCCCGAGCCGGGCCAGGTCCTGCGTGCCGTCCACCACGAGGCTCCCGCGGTCGGGCTGGAGCAGGCAGGCGATCATGCGCAGGAGCGTGGTCTTGCCCCCGCCGCTCGCCGCCGCGACCACGCTGATCTTCCCGCGCGGGAACGCGCAGCTCAGCCCGCGGAAGATCCGGCGGTCGCCGCGAGCGAAGTGGAGATCGCGCGCCTCGACCTGCAAGGCGCGTCACGCCGCCCGGAAGGGATCGCTGCGGGTGATCGTGGCGTCGCGCCCCGGCCCCACCGAGATCAGCTCGACCGGCACCTCGACGAGCGCCTCGATGCGCGCGACGTAGCGGCGCGCGGCGTCGGGCAGGTCCTCCCAGCGGCGCGCCTCCGAGAGGTCGGCCGACCAGCCCGGCAGCGTCTCGTAGACGGGCTCGGCGCGCGCGAGCTCGCCGAGGGTCATCGGGAACTCGTCGGTCTGCTTGCCGTCGATGCGGTAGGCCGTCGCGACGCGCAGCTCGGGCAGGCCCGACAGGATGTCGAGCTTGTTGAGCGCGATCCCGGTGAGCCCGTTCACGACCGCGGCCTCGCGCAGCATCACGACGTCGAGCCACCCGCAGCGGCGCGGGCGCCCGGTGGTGGCGCCGAACTCGGAGCCCCGGGTGCGGAGCTGCTCGCCGAGCGCGCCGGTGTCCTCGGTCGGGAAGGGGCCGCCCCCCACGCGCGTCGTGTAGGCCTTCGAGATGCCGAGGACCCGGTCGATGCGGGTCGGCCCGATCCCGGCGCCGGTGCAGGCGGCGCCGGCGACACAGTTCGACGACGTCACGTAGGGGTAGGTGCCGTGGTCCACGTCGAGGAAGGTGCCCTGGGCGCCCTCGAAGAGCACGTTCTTCCCTTCGCGCAGCGCGCGGGCCAGGAGCCGCCCGGTGTGGTCGACGTAGGGCGCGAGCGCGCGGCCGTAGGCGACGGCCCGGGCCAGCACCTGCGCGGCGTCCACCCGCTCCCAGCCGTGCACCTCGGCGAGCTCGAAGTTCTTCTCCTGCGCGAGCCGCTCCACCTGCGCCGCGAGGCTCGACGGGTCGAGGAGGTCCGCGACCCGGATCCCGCGCCGCGCCACCTTGTCCTCGTAGGTCGGGCCGATGCCGCGCCCGGTGGTCCCGATCGCGCCGCGCTCGCGGCTCTCCTCGCGCGCCTTGTCGAGCGCGACGTTCCAGTCGAGGATCACGTGCGCCCGGCCCGAGACCCGCACGCGGGCGGGGTCCCGGAGCACCCCGCGCTCGCGCAGCCGCTCGAGCTCCTGGATCAGGACCCCGGGGTCCACCACCACGCCGGGCCCGATCAGGTTCACCGTGCCGGCGTGCAGCACGCCCGAGGGCACCACGTGCAGGACGGTCTGCTCGCCGTCCACCACCAGCGTGTGGCCCGCGTTGTTGCCGCCCTGGAAGCGCACCACCAGGTCGGCGCGCGGCGAGAGCCAGTCGACGATCTTGCCCTTGCCCTCGTCGCCCCACTGCGCGCCGATCGCCACCAGCGTCGCCACGGCTAGAACTCCACGAGCACGGCGGAGATCACGTGCGGCAGGTTGCGCAGCCGCTCCATCACCGACTCCGCCGGGCGCGCGTCCACGTTCACCAGCATGGCCGCCTCGCCGCGCTCGCGCTGGAGCGCGAGCTGCATGCGCGAGATGTTGACCCGCTCCTCGCCGAGGATCGTGCCCACCGCGCCCACCACGCCCGGCCGGTCGTGGTTGTGCAGGAGCAGCGCGAAGCCCTCCGGAATCGCCTCCAGGATGAAGTCGTCGAGGCGCACGATGCGGGGCTGGACGCCGTGGAAGACGGCGCCGGCGATGCGCCGGTCCACGCAGCCGCGCACGCGGGTCGTCACGGTGCTCGCGTAGTCGGTCGAGCGGCTCGACTTCGACTCGATCACCTTGATCCCGTGCTCGCGGGCGACCACCGGCGCGTTCACCATGTTGACGCGCTCGGTGACCTTCTCGAGCAGGCCCTTCAGCACCGCGATCGTGATCGGCGCCACGCGCAGCTCCGCCACGTCGCCGGCGTACTCGATCTCGATCTCGTCGATCTTGCCCGGGCAGAGCTGGCCCTGGAAGCGGCCGAGCTTCTCGCCCAGCAGGAGGTAGGGCCGGATCTGCGACAGGATCTCGGGCGACACCGAGGGGACGTTGACGCCGTTGCGGATCTCGCCGTTCACGAGGTAGTCACGGACCTGCTCGGCCACCTGGATCGCGACGTTGAGCTGGGCCTGCTCGGTGGAGGCGCCGAGGTGCGGCGTGCAGATCACGCGCGGGTGGGCCACCAGCGGGTCCTGCGGGGCCGGCGGCTCGGTCACGAAGACGTCGAGCGCGGCGCCGCCCACCTGGCCGCTCTCGAGCGCCGCCAGCAGCGCCTTCTCGTCGACGATCCCGCCGCGCGCCGCGTTCACCACCAGCACGCCCTTCCGGCACTTCGCGAAGGCCCGGGCGTCGAGCAGGCCGGTGGTGTCCTTGGTCTTCGGCACGTGCACGGTGAGCGCGTCCGCGCGCGCGAAGAGCTCGTCGAGCGGCAGGAGCTCGACGTCGAGCTTCGAGGCGACCTCCTCGGGCAGGTGCGGGTCGTAGGCGACCACCCGCATGCCGATCCCCTGCGCGATCTGGGCCACCACGCGCCCGATGTTGCCGAGCCCGATCACCCCGAGCGTGCGGTTCGCGAGCTCCATGCCCGTGAAGGCGTTCTTCTCCCACTTGCCCGCCTTCATCGAGGCCGAGGCCTGCGGGATGTGGCGGGCGAGCGCGACCAGGAGCGCGATGGCGTGCTCGGCGGTGGTCACGTTGTTGCCCGAGGGCGTGTTCACGACCACCACGCCGCGCTCGGTCGCGGCCGGCACGTCGACGTTGTCGACGCCGATCCCGGCGCGCCCGATCACGCGCAGCTTCTCGGCGCGCGCCAGGACCTCGCGGGTCACCCGCGTGCCGCTGCGGATCACGAGGCCCTCGGCGTCGCGGATCCGCTCGAGCAGGTCGGCGGGCGCCAGGCCGGGGGCGTAGTCGACCTCGATCCCGCGCGCCTGCTCGAGGATCTCGAGCCCCTGCGGCGCCAGCGAGTCGCTGACGAGCACCCTGGCCATGCCTCTCCCTCCGGCGCACATGGGCCCGCCCGCGGGACGCGCGCGCCCCCTCGACGAAGCCGGCGAGAGCGCGACGACCGGGGTGGGACGGGGGGCCGTAAATCCGCGGGATCGAAGCGGAAAGCCCCGAAGCGCGAGGAGTATCCCGGCCGGCCCGGGGGTTGTCAACGCTCGCGCGCGCTTCGCTAGGTTGGGCGTCGCCGATCGGAGGGGGCACGACGATGAGCGGAGCACGGCGGGGCGGGCAGGCCCGGTGAGCGGAGCAGGCCGCCTTCCGGCGGAGCTCGCGATCCGGCCGCGCGGCCCGCTCGACGCGACCGTGCGGGTGCCGGGCTCGAAGAGCATCACCAACCGCGCGGCCGTGTGCGCGGCGCTGGCCGCGGGCGAGAGCACGCTCGCGGGCGCCCTCGCGAGCGACGACACCGACGCGATGCGCGTGGCGCTCGGCGCGCTCGGCGTGCCGATCACGGTGGCGGGCGACGCCTGGCACGTGTCGGGCCGCGGCGGGCGGCTCGCCGCGCCCGCGGCGCCGCTCGACGCGCGCGCCTCGGGCACCACCGCGCGCTTCCTGACCGCGGCCGCCACGCTCGCCGAGGGCCCGGTCGTGATCGACGGCGCCCCGCGCATGCGCGAGCGCCCGATCGACGACCTCGCCGCCGCGCTCGTGGCGCTCGGCGCCGCGGTCGAGATCCTGGGCCCCGGCGGCTGCCCGCCGGTGCGGGTCGCGGGCGGCGGCCTGGCCGGCGGGCGGGCCGCGATCGACGCGCGCCGCTCGAGCCAGTTCGTGACGGCGGTCCTGCTCGCGGCGCCCTACGCGCGGCGCGACGTCGAGCTCGCGCCCGTCGAGGGGGTGGTGGTCTCGCGCCCCTACGTGGACCTGACCCTCCAGGTGATGGGCGCCTTCGGGGCCCGCGCGGGCTGGGCGCCGGACGGGCGCGCGCTCCGGGTCGCGGCCGGCCGGCCCTACCAGGCGTGCCGCTTCGCGATCGAGCCCGACGCCTCGGCCGCGGCCTATCCCTTCGCCGCGGCGGCGATCGCCGGGGGCGAGGTGCGGGTCCCGGGCGTGCCGGCCGACTCGCTGCAGGCGGACTTCCGCCTGCTCGGGATCCTCGAGCGGATGGGCTGCACGGTCACGCGGCAGGGCGACGCGGTGGCGGTGCGCGGTCCTGCCGGCCCCCTCCGCGCCGTGGACGCCGACATGAACGAGCTGCCCGACGCGGTGCTGGCGCTGGCCGTGGTGGCGCTCTTCGCCGAGGGCACCACCCGGATCCGCAACGTCGCGAACCTGCGGATCAAGGAGACCGACCGCCTGGCCGCGCTCGAGGCCGAGCTCGCCAAGCTCGGGGCCCGCGCGACCGCCGGGCCCGACTGGCTCACGATCGAGCCAGGCCCCCTGCACGGCGCGGCGATCGACACCTACGACGACCACCGGATGGCCATGTCCTTCGCGCTGGCCGGCCTGCGGGTGCCGGGCGTCGTGATCCGCGACCCGGGCTGCGTGGCCAAGACCTGGCCGGACTATTTCGACGCGCTCGCGCGTCTATAGTCCCCTCGCCGTGACCGCCGCCGCGCCGCGCCAGGGAGTCCCGATCGAGGCCGAGGGCCTCGTGCGCCGCTTCGGCGCCCGCGAGGCCCTGGCCGGCGTGGACCTGCGGATCGCGCCGGGCGAGGCCTTCGGCCTGCTCGGGGCCAACGGCGCCGGCAAGACCACCTTCATCCGCTGCCTGACGGGCTGGCTGCTGCCCACGAGCGGCACGGTACGCGTCGACGGCCGCTCGCCGGCCGAGGACCCCGACGCGGTGCACGCGCGGCTCGGCTTCGTGCCCGAGACCTCGCGCCTCTACCCCGACCTGCGCGTGCAGGGCTTCCTGCGCTTCGTGGCCGGTGCGCGGGGGCTCGCGGGCGCCACGCGCGACACCGCCGTGGAGCGCACGCTCGCGGCGCTCGGCCTCGAGGCGGTCGCCGGCCGGCTCGTCGGGAACCTCTCGAAGGGCTTCCAGCAGCGCGTCTCGCTCGCCCAGGCCTTCCTGCACGACCCGCCGCTGCTGGTGGTCGACGAGCCCACGAGCGGGCTCGATCCGCTCCAGCAGGAGGAGGTGCGCCGGCTCCTGCGGGCCGCGGCCGGCCGCCGCACGCTGCTCGTCTGCACCCACGACCTCGCCGAGGCGCGCGCGCTCTGCGACCGCGTCGCGGTGCTGGCGGCGGGCCGCGTGGTGGCGCAAGGCCCCCCCGGCGAGATCCTGGGCGGGCCCGACCCGCTCGCGCTCTTCGCGCCCGAGGCGCGGGCGTGAGCACCCGGCTGGCCGCGCTCGTGCGCAAGGAGCTGGCGGTCCTGTTCGGCTCGCCGCTCGCCTGGCTCACGCTCGCGGGCGTGGCGCTCGTCACCGCCCTGCTCTTCTTCGACCACCTGCGCGTCTACAACCAGATCCTGTTCCTCTACTCGAGCGACACGATGGGCGGCTTCACGACCGACACCGTGCCGATCTACGTGAACCTGCGCGACCAGGTCTTCCTGCCCGTGATGGAGACGCTGGCGCTCACCCTGATCGGGCTCGTGCCGCTCGTCACGATGCGGGTCTTCGCCGAGGAGCGCGCGCGCGGCACCGACGAGCTGCTCGGCACCACGCGGCTCACGCCGGGCGAGATCGTGGCCGGGAAGCTCCTCGCCACCTACGGCTTCGTGGCGCTCCTGATGGCCCTCTCCTTCGTGTACCCGGCCACCTCGATCGTGCGCTCCGGCCTCGGGCTCCCGCACCTCTTCGCGGTCTACGCGGGGATGCTCGGCCTCGGGATCGCCCTGGCCTCGATCGGCCTGGTCTGCTCGGCCTTCACCGAGAGCCAGCTGCTGGCAGCGATCTCCGCCTACGCGATCGCCTTCGTGCTCTACGACTTCCGCTGGACCACGCAGTTCCTGCCCGAGGCCGCGGCGGCCTGGATCGACCCGCTCTCGCTCCACCTGCGCTTCGGGGCCTTCGCGGAGGGCCTCGTGCGGGCGCCGGACGTCGCCTACTTCGCGGGCTACGTGCTGGTGGCGGCGGCGCTCGTGCGGCTCGCCTGGGACCAGCGGCGGGTGGGCGCGTAGATGCGCGCGCTCCTCGCCGTCGGCGCCGTGGCGCTCCTCTTCGGGCTCGGCGGCTTCTACGCGGCCCGCGACGTGCCGCTCTTCGCGGCCGCGAACCTCGCGATCGGCGCCCTGTGCCTGCTGGCGGGCGCGGCGCTGGCGCTGCGCCGCACGGCCCGCGGCGGCGCCTCGCCGGCGGCGCGGCGGCTCCTCCTCGTACGCGTCGCGGCCGTCGCCGCCGCGCTCGCCCTCGCCTGGGCCTGCGAGCGCGGCGCCGCGCGCACGGGCTGGGTCTGGGACCTCACCGCCGACCGGCGCTTCACGCTCGCGCCCGCCACCGTCGAGGCCCTGCGCGCGCTGCCCCCGGGCCTCGAGGCCACGCTCTACTCCGAGGCCGGCGACAACCGCACGCGCTCCGTGCGCCTGCTGCTCGACACGCTCGCCGCCGCCGGCCCGCTCGCGGTGCACGGCCGCGACCTCGCCGAAGCGGCCGAGGAGGCCGAGCGCTACGGGATCGCGAGCTCGGAGACGATCGTGCTCGCGCTCGGCGACCGCTTCGAGCTGGTCGAGCGCCCGACCGAGGGTGCGCTCTACGAGGCGCTGCGCCGGCTCGCGACGCCCCGCGAGAGCGTCCTCTACGTGACGCGCGGCGAGGGCGAGGGGCGGCTCGGCGACGTCGCCGAGGCCGGCTACTCGGGCCTCGCGGCCGCGCTCGAGACCGAGGGCTACCGGCTCCGCGACCTGGTGCTGCCGGCCACCGCCGAGATCCCGGCCGACGCCTCGCTGGTGTTGATCGTCGGGCCCGCGCGGGCGCTGCGCGAGCCCTCGCTCGCGGCGCTCGAGCGCTACCTCGCCCGCGGCGGCCGGCTCGTCGCGCTGCTCGAGCCCGGCGTCGCGACGGGGCTCGAGCCCCTGCTCACGGGCTGGGGCTTCGGCCTGCCCGACGCGCTGGTCGTGGATCCCGCCTCGGGGCCCGTCGAGGGCGACCCGCCGGGCGTCGATCCGATCGTCTTCCAGTTCGGCGACCACCCCGTGACGCGCGGGCTCGGCGCCGGCGCGATGATGTTCCTGCGCCGGGCGCGGCCCGTGCTCCCCGAGCGCAAGCCCGAGCCGGACGACGAGCTGCGCGCGCTCGCCTACTCCTCGCGGCGCGCCTGGCTGCTGCCCGACCCGGCCGCGCGGGCGCCCGGCGCCGAGCCCGTGCAGCCGCCCGGCGCCGAGGAGGGCTACGTGTCGCTGGCGGCCGCCGGGCGCTATCCGCGCGCGCGCAGCGAGACCCGGATCGTCGTGATCGGCGACGCGGACTTCGCCAGCAACCGCAACTTCCGCGCGCTCTACAACGCGGACTTCGTGCTGAACGCCGTCCACTGGGCCGCGTCGCGCGAGCCCGCGATCACGCGGCGCCCGAAGACCCTCACCGCCGACCAGTTCCCGCTGACCCCCCAGCAGTCGCTCGGGATGCTCTACGGGGTGGGCCTGCTCGTCCCGGAGCTCTGCGTCGTGGCGGCGGCGCTGGCCTGGGTGCGGCGGCGGAGCGGCTGAGGGGCTCGCGCAGCCGCCCGCGGCTCAGGACGGCCCCGGCTGCTCGAGCGTCGAGTCGAGCCAGTCGAGCAGGCGCTCGCGGAGCTGCGCCAGGTCGACGCCGGCGGCCGTGGCGCGGGTGCCCTGCCCGCCGTAGAGGGCGCCGCTGCGCGGGACCGGCCGCTCCGGGTGCCGGGCGTAGGCCACCGCCTCCCCGAGGTCGGCCGCGAAGCGCTCGACGACGCCCGGCTGGGTCTGGGGCCCGGTGACGCACATGTGGATCGCGCTCGGGTACTGCTGGCCGTTCAGGCGCCAGCCCCGGGTCTTCAGGAAGTCGTTCACGTGGTAGATGTCGAACGCGTCGGAGGTGAAGGAGAAGCAGAAGGTCGGGCTGCCGAGCAGGCGCAGCGCGGGGTGCGCGCGCACGGCGGCCTGCATCGCGAAGGCGGTCTCGAAGATGCCGCGCGCCTTGTCGAGGTAGCCCCGGCGGCCGAGCGCCACCATCACGGCCCAGGTGGCGGCGATCAGGCCGCCCGAGCGGCTGCCGCCCATCCCGGGCGACGCGTACATGCCGCCCTTCCAGTCCGAGCGGGCGAAGTACCCGTGCCGGCGCAGGGCCTTGTCGCGGAAGAGCAGGACCGAGGTGCCCTTCGGGCCGTAGCCGTACTTGTGGGTGTCGGCCGAGATCGAGCTCACGCCGGGCAGGCGGAAGTCGAAGGGGGGGATCTCGTAGCCGAGCGCTTCGCCCCAGGGCAGGATGAAGCCGCCCAGGCAGCCGTCGACGTGCAGCCCCGTCCCGCGCTCGAGCGCGATCTCGGAGAGCGCCGCGATCGGGTCGATCGTCCCGTAGGGGTAGTTGCCCGCCGAGCCGACCAGCAGCACGGTGTTCGGGTTCACGTGCGCGCGCACGAAGTCGACGTCGACGAGCGTCGTCACGGGATCGACGGGCGCGCGCACGACCCGCACGCCGAAGGCGTGGGCGCCCTTGTCGAAGGCCACGTGGGCCGTCTCGGGGAGGATCATCTCGGGCGCCGTCACGCCCTTCTCGGCCCGGCCCCACTCGCGATGGGCGTAGATCGCCAGGAGGATGCTCTCCGAGCCGCCGGACCCGATCACGCCGCAGGGGCGCTCGCCGCGCGCGCGCGCGGCCTCGCCGTGCAGCATGTCGAGCGTCATGGCGATGATCTCGGACTCGAAGCGCGTCTGGCTCGGGCACATGTCGCGCTGCAGGGCGTTCACGTAGGAGAAGCGGCCGAAGGCCTCGGCGATCAGCTCGTAGATCGCGCGGTCGCCGCAGTAGATCGTCCCCGAGCAGCGGCCGTCGGCCCAGACGCCGTCCTCGGCGCGCGCGATCGCGTCGAGCTCGCGAAGGACCGCCGGAGCGCCCGCGCCCTCGTCGTCGAAGCCGAAGCGTGCCCGCGCCGTCATGTCTGCTCCTCCGCCCGGGCGCCGCCGGAGACGGGCCCGAGCCGTTCGTGGGCCAGGACGAAGCGCCCGGCCAGGTCGTCGTAGAGGGCCCGGTAGCGCCCTCGCGGCTCGTAGCGCCGGCGCTCGACGAGGAGCGTCCCGGCGTCGGCCAGGTCGAGCAGGCCGAGCCGGTGGAAGGCCAGGAGCGCGGCACCGCGGCAGTTCGTGAGCCGCGGCGCGGCGAGCTGCCGTACCGGCCGGTCGCACACGTCGGCCAGGATCTGGGCCCAGGCGTCGGAGCAGGCGCCGCCGGCGGCGAACACGAGCTCGTCGTGGCGGCGCCCGGTCAGGGCCTCGATCGGCGCGAGCATCCAGGCGAGCTGGAAGGCCACGCCCTCGAGCGCCGCCCGCACGAGATTCGCGCGCGTGGAGCCGAGGTCGAGGTTCAGGAACGCGCCGCGCGCGCGCGCGTCGCCGGCGGGCGCCCAGCTCCCGGCGAGCCAGGGCAGGAAGAGTACGCCGCCTGCTCCCGGCTCCGTGGCCGCGACGGCAGCGTCGAGGCGGGCGAAGGCGTCCTCGGCGCGGTGGTCGCCGAGGGCGTCGTCCGCGAGGAGCAGCTTCTCGAGCACGAGCTCGAGCGCCTTGCCCGCGAGGCCGCCCTCCGCCATCAGCACGTGGCGGTCCGGGATCGGCGCCGGCTGGGTCAGCAGGACGTGGCGCAGGTCCGCCCGCATGCCGGCGACCAGGGTGGCCGCCACCAGGGTGGTGCCGATCGAGACCCCGAGGTGGCTGCCCTGGTGGCTCGCGGTCCCGAAGGCGAGCGCGTGGGTGTCGTTGACGGCCGACGACACGCGCACGCCCGGCGGCAGGCCCCAGGCCTTCGCGTGCTCGGGGAGCAGCTCGCCCACCACGCTGTCGGGAGCCACCAGCGGGGGGAGCTTGGCGCGGTCCACGCCGGTGGCCTCGATCAGCTCGTCGCACCAGCCGCCTGCGCTGCCGCGCCGGTTGTCGGTGAGGAGCAGCGGGAAGACGGTGCAGACGTTGGCGGTGACCCGGCCCGTGAGGCGCGCCGTCAGGTAATCCATCGGCTCGACGTAGGCGTGGGTCCTCTCGTGGACGGCCGGGCGCTCGGCCGCGAACCAGAGCAGGTGCGCGAGGGAATCGGCCCCGCTGCCGCCCGACGCCATCCCGTGTCGCTCGAGCCAGAGCTGCCAGAGCTCCGGGCGGCGCGCGGTGAGCGCGCGGCTCAGCGGAGCGCCGCGCGCGTCGAGGTAGAGCACGAGCGGGGCGAGCGGGAGGCCGCGGGCGTCGACGGGGACCAGCGAGGAGTACTGGCTGCCGCACAGGATCATCGCGACGCGCGCGCCGGCACCCGGGGCGCCGGCGAGCACCTCCCCCACCGCCTCGCCGAGCGCCCGCCAGATCGCCTCGGGGTCCTGCTCGGCCGCGCCGCCCGCGCCGAGCGCGAGGGGGATCCGGCGGGTCGCGGCGCCGAGCGCGCGGCCCGCGAGGTCGATCTGCGCGACCCGGATCCCGCTCGTGCCGAGATCCACGGCGAGGACGGTGGGCGAGGCGCCCGGAGGAGGGCTCATCGGACAGGCCGGCGCGCGGGCGGGCGCCAGCCGGGGTGCGGGAGCCCGCCGGAGCGCGGGAGCCCGCCGGAGCGCGGGAGCCCGCCGGGGTGCGGGAGCCCGCCGGGGTGCGGGAGCCCGCCGGGGTGCGCGACCCCGTCAGCGGTGGAACCGGGGATCCCGAGCAGCACGTCCCTCCCCTCGGCGCCGGGGCAGCCTACCACGCGCGACCCTGGGGTCCCTCCGGGACCGACACGCGCGGGGGCCTTGCCATATAAAAGAACACGATCATAATTGATCGCGTTCATGGAGGATGGCCATGTCCGAGCCGGCCCTCGGCCTGCGGGAGCGGAACAAGCGCGAGAAGCTGGCCCGGATCACGGCCGCGGCCCGCTCGCTCTTCCACGCGAAGGGCTTCGACGCGACCACCGCGCGGGAGATCTGCGAGCGGGCCGGGATCGGCACCGGCACGCTCTTCCTCTACGTCCGCGACAAGCGCGAGCTGCTCTTCCTCTGCTTCGAGGCGGATGCCCGGAGGCTCTTCGCGGAGGGGCGCATGGAGGCGCTGCGCCGCGAGGGCCTGGTCGAGCAGCTCCTCTGCCTGTTCCGCTGCTTCCTCGACTACTACGCCGGCAACCCCGCCCTCTCCAAGGCCATCGTGCGCGAGCTCTTCTTCCGCCCGCACGAGCCGGGAGGGATCGGCCGGCTCTCCGGCGAGTACGCCGCGCACGTCGTCGAGCTGGTGAGCGCGGCACAGGCGCGCGGCGAGCTGCGCGCCGACGTCGAGCCGCAGACCGCCGCGATGGCCTGCTACGCGCACTACACCTTCTGGATCCTCGGCTGGCTCGGCAGCGAGCTGCTCCCGGCCGAGAGCGTCGCACCCGGGCTGCGCCGCGCGCTCGAGCTGCAGCTCGAGGGGCTGGCCGCACCCGGGGCCCCGCACTCCGACGCGCGCGCCCGCAAGAGGAGATAGGCGATGATGGACGTGGACGTGAGCAGCAGCGTGGGCGAGGCGCGGGCGCGCTTCTTCCGCGAGTCGGGCTTCCCCGAGGACGGCGGCTACTCGGCCCGGACGGTGGTGCTGAAGAAGCTCGGCCCGATCCCGATCGTGGCCTTTCCCAACTCGGACGCGCGCCGGCGCGCGATCGCGATGCACGACCTGCACCACGTCGCGACCTTCTACGAGCCGAGCTGGACCGGCGAGGCCGAGATCAGCGCCTGGGAGCTGGCGACCGGCTGCGGCCGCTACGTCTTCGCCTGGGTCATCACCATGCCGGCCATCGCGGTGGGCCTGCTCGTGGCGCCGCTGCGGACCTGGCGCGCCTGGGTGCGCGGGCGCCACACCCGGAGCCTCTACGCAGAGCGCTGGTCCGACGCGCTCCTGCACAAGACCGTGGGCGAGCTGCGCCGCGAGCTCGGGCTCGAGCGCCCGGTGCCTCCGGCGACGCTCGGCGACGCACTCTCCTTCGGCGTCTGGAGCGCCGCCTCGCTGCTGCAGGCGGCCGCGCTGCTGGCGCTGCCGGTGGCGGGGGTCTGGCTCGTGCTCCGCGCGCTCGCCTGAGCGCTCGGCGCGACGACCCGCCGCCCGGGGCGCGGGTCCGGTGCGCGGCCCGCGCGGGCACCGGACCCTGGCTACCATCGGCCCGGGCCTCGCGCCCGCGCGGGCCCCCGAGGAGGAGGCCCCGATGTCCGCCGCGATCGAGCTCCAGCCCGAGGTCCGCCGTTTCGTCGGCCGCCGCCGTCCGCTCCTGATCGACGGCAAGTGGGTGGAGGCTGCCTCCGGCCGCACCTTCGAGAGCCTCGATCCCGCGACCGGCGAGCGGCTCGCCGAGGTCGCCGAAGGCGACCGCGAGGACGTGGACCGCGCGGTGCGCGCGGCGCGCCGCGCCTTCGACGCCGGGCCGTGGCCGGCGATGACGCCCTCGGAGCGCGGGCGCCTGCTCTGGAAGCTCGCCGATCTCCTCGAGGCCAACACCGAGGAGCTCGCGCAGCTCGAGAGCCTCGACAACGGCAAGCCGGTGACGGTGGCACGCGCCGCGGACGTGCCCCTCGCGGTCGACTGCCTGCGCTACATGGCGGGCTGGGCCACCAAGGTCGAGGGCGCGACGATCCCGATCTCGGTGCCGGGGCACGCGGCCTGGACGCTGCGCGAGCCGGTCGGCGTCGTGGGCCAGATCATCCCCTGGAACTTCCCGCTCCTGATGGCGGCCTGGAAGCTCGGCCCCGCGCTCGCGGCCGGCTGCACGATCGTCCTCAAGCCCGCCGAGCAGACGCCGCTCTCGGCGCTGCGGCTCGCGGAGCTGGCCTGCGAGGCGGGCTTCCCGGACGGTGTCCTCAACGTCGTGCCGGGCTTCGGCGAGACGGCCGGTGCCGCGCTCGCCGCCCACCCGGGCGTCGACAAGGTGGCCTTCACCGGCTCCACCGAGGTCGGCCGCAGGATCGTGCAGGCCGCGGCCGGCAATCTCAAGAAGGTGTCGCTCGAGCTCGGCGGGAAGTCGCCCAACATCGTGCTCGCCGACGCCGACCCGGAGCTCGCGATCGCCGGCGCCGCACACGCGATCTTCTTCAACCACGGCCAGTGCTGCGTCGCCGGCTCCCGGCTCTACGTGGAGCGCCCGCTCTTCGACCAGGTCGTCGAGGGCGTGGCGGAGCAGGCGCGCGCGATCCGCCTCGGCCGCGGCCTCGACCCGGCGACCGAGATGGGCCCGCTGGTCTCGCAGGAGCAGCTCGAGCGGGTCTGCGGCTACCTCGACGCGGGCGCCCGCGAGGGCGCGCGCGCCGTCGCCGGCGGCCAGCGCGTCGGCGACCGGGGCTACTTCGTCGCGCCGACCGTGCTCGTCGACGCCAAGCCGCAGACGAAGGTGGTCCGGGAGGAGATCTTCGGCCCGGTCGTCGCGGCCCTGCCCTTCTCGCGCGAGGACGAGGTCCTGCCCGCCGCCAACGACACGATCTACGGGCTCGCCGCGGCGGTCTGGACCCGCGACGTCGGCCGCGCCCACCGGGTCGCCGCGAAGCTGCGCGCCGGAACGGTGTGGATCAACTGCTACAACGTCTTCGACGCCGCCCTGCCCTTCGGCGGCTACAAGCAGTCCGGCTGGGGCCGCGAGATGGGCCGCGAGGCGCTCGAGCTCTACACCGAGGTGAAGTCGGTGTGCCTGCGGCTCTAGTGCCCTGTGTCGGAAGTTCGCCTGCATTCGATCGCGGCTACGGGCCGCTCGCAGCGTTGCGCTCCCTCCCCATGGCGACGGCCATGGCTCGGTCGCGCGCCTTGCGAGCGGCCCGTA
>JAPSFT010000033.1 GCA_035063765.1 Deltaproteobacteria bacterium | reverse complement strand
TGGGGCTGGAGCAGGTCCCAAGGGTTCGGCTGTTCGCCGATTAAAGTGGCACGCGAGCTGGGTTTAGAACGTCGTGAGACAGTTCGGTCCCTATCCGCTGTGGGCGCAGGAGATTTGAGGGGAGCTGTCCCTAGTACGAGAGGACCGGGACGGAGGTACCTCTGGTGTACCGGTTGTTCCGCCAGGAGCACCGCCGGGTAGCCAAGTACCGATGGGATAACCGCTGAAAGCATCTAAGTGGGAAGCCCACCCCAAGATGAGATCTCCCCGGGACCTAGTCCCCTGAAGGGCCGTCCGAGACGAGGACGTCGATAGGCCGGAGGTGGAAGCGCAGCAATGCGTGGAGCTGACCGGTACTAATCGCCCGTGCGGCTTGACCATCGACCCATGGCCGCGCACTCGACTTGCGATGCATGCGAGAGCCTTCGAACCTGTTCGATTGTCCAAGGGCGTCTAGCCCTCGGTTTTCCCACTCTCCAAAGAGCGGGGGCCACACCCGTTCCCATTCCGAACACGGAAGTTAAGCCCCGCTTCGGCGATGGTACTGCCGGGCATCCTCGGTGGGAGAGTAGCGCGAGAGTGGGACCCTCTTTGGGGCGGCGCCGGATCTTCGGGTCCGGCGCCGTCGTCGTTTCACCGTTTCAACGGAAGCGCGGTGGGCGCTTCTCGAGGAACGCGCGCAGGTTCTCCTGGGCGTCGGGGGTCTGGGACGCAGCGGCCATCACCTCGGTCGCGTAGGCGTAGGCGCCCGCGAGATCCAGGTCGACCTGGCGGTGGAACGCCTGCTTGCCCAGCGCCTTGGACCGCACGCTTCCGCGTGTTGCGCGGGTCAGCAGCGCACGTGTCTCCTGCGCCACGTCGGCATCGGGGACGACGCGGTTCACGAGGCCCCATTCGCAGGCCGTCCGGGCGTCGATCGGGTCACCGGTGAGCAGCATCTCGAGGGCGCGCTTGCGGCCGACGGCACGCGCGAGGGCGACTCCGGGCGTCGTGCAGAACCACCCACCGCGTCCGCCCGGTGCCTGGAAGCGCGCCGACTCGCCGGCCACGGCGAGGTCGCACGCGGCCACGAGCTGGCAGCCGGCCGCCGTCGCGAGCCCCTCGACCTGCGCGATCGCGGGCTGCGGCAGGGCCTGGAGGGCCTGCATCACGCCGGAACACACGAAGAGCAGGGAGCGCATCGACTCGAGGTCGCGTCCCTGCATGTCGGCGAAGTCGTGCCCGGCCGAGAAGACGGGCCCCTCGGCCGCAAGCACCAGGCCTCGCGCCCGGCTCCGTGCGACGTGCCCCAGGGCGTCCTGGAGCTCGCGCAGGTGGGCCTCGGAGAGGGCGTTGCGTCGCTCCGGCCGGCGCATCGTCAGGACGGCAAAGTCCCCTTCGTCGCGCAGCGACAGGTGCTCGTAGGGCATGGGCGGGACGCTATCACGGCTTCCGCCCGCCTTCCCCGGGTCGCTAGACTGCGGATCCCGATGGCCACCGCCGCTCCGCTGCTGCAGCGCTCACCCGTGCCCGAGCTGCCACGCCTGCACCAGATCGTCCTGCCGACGCCCTGGGAGATCGGCCCCGTGCAGGTCTACCTCGTCGAGGGCGATCCGCTCACCCTGATCGACACCGGGGTCGCGCGGCCGGAGTCGCGGCGCGCGCTCGAGGCCGCCTTCGACCAGCTCGGGCTCGGGCTCGAGGAGGTCGAACGCGTCGTCCTCACGCACCACCACACGGATCACATGGGGCAGGTCCAGGCCCTGCGCGACGCGGGTGCCGACCTCGCGCTGTGGGTCCACGAGGACGACGCCGAGGACGTCGAGCTGTACTCGATGGAGCGCGACGAGCGGATCGAGGTCGGCAACGAGCTGTTCCGCGAGTACGGTGTCCCCGAGGATCTGCTGGCCCGCCAGGCAGCGCACATCCGGGCCTGGATCGAGCGCGAGCCGCCGCTGTGCGCGGCGACCCGCGTCGAGCGTCGGCTGCGAGGCGGCGATCGGGTGCCCTTCAAGGACTTCGAGCTCGAGGTGATCCATGCGCCGGGCCACACGGCGGGGCACGTCCTCCTGCACGAGCCCCGCTCGGGCACCCTGCTGACGGGCGATCACCTGATGGGTCAGGCGGTCCCCTTCACCGAGAGCTACTTCCTCGCCTCCACGGCCGCGCCCGGCGATCCGCTCGGGCGCAGGCCCTGCTTCCGGGGTCTACCCGCCTATCTCGGTAGCCTGCGCGGGCTGCGCGGACGCAGCTTCCGGAGGATCCTGCCCGCCCACGGCGGCATCATCGATCGTCCCGCGCGTGCGATCGAGGAGGCGATCCTCTTCTACTCGGTGCGGATCCAGCGCATCGAGCGCGCGCTTGCGCGTGCTGCCGAGAGCAGCGGAGCTGCGAGCGCCTGGGCCGTGTGGCAGGCCCTCTTTCCGAAGCTCGATCCGCTCACCCAGATGCGTACGCGCATGATGATGGTGATCGGCGGGCTCGACGAGCTCGAGGCGTGCGGACGTGTGCGCGTCGAGTGGGGACCCGGCGGGATCCTGCTCCACGCGCCGATCTCCTAGTCGCCGCGCTCCGAGAGCAGGAAGACGGCCAGGTCGCCGCGCTCGCCTTCACTGATCGCCAGGGCCGGCATCGGCGGTGTCGGCGCCAGCAGGAAGCGCGCGAGCGAGGCGACATCGAAGCGCGACGCGAGCCGCTCCACGGACAGCGGCACCGCGACGACGCCGGGGTCGGCCTGCTCCGGTTCGTGGCAGCGGGCACAGTGGTGGGTTTCGTACAGGGCCGCGCCCCGCTGCCGGCTCGCCGAGCGCTCGCCTTCGGAGAGGCCGGCGAGCGGGTCTACGGGGGTGGCCGGGGCGGCCGGCCGCGCCGTCTTCGGGGGTACGCTCGCTTCGCCCTTTGCGCGCGGGCGCACCCGGTAGATCGCGCCGCCGTAGTCGTCCGAGACGTAGAGCGCCCCGTCCGGCCCCTCCGCGACGTCGACCGGCCGGCCGAGCGCCTCGTCGTCGCGCAGGAAGCCGCTCAGGAAGGGACGCTCCTCGATCCGCCCGTCCGGGCCCCAGTGCAGCGAGACGACCTGGTAGCCGTCCTTGCGCGTGCGATTCCACGAGCCATGGAGGGCGACGACCGCCGCTCCCCGGTAGCGCTCGGGCCAGCTTCCGGCGCGCAGGAAGGTGATCCCGAGCGGCGCATTGTGGGCGCGGAACCCGTGCACCGGAGGCATCGACGCCGCGATCTCCCGCTCGTGGCCGGCACCGAGGTCCGGGTCCGGAACCCGGTCGCCGTTGGCGAAGGGCCAGCCGTAGAAGCCGCCCCGGACGATGCGGTTCAGCTCGCAGGGCGGGAAGTCGTCGCCGAGCAGGTCGCGCCCGTTGTCGGTCGCGTAGAGCTCGCCGGTCGCGGGACGCCAGTCGAGGCCGACGGAGTTGCGCAGGCCGGTCGCGAAGATCTCGCCGCTGCTCCCGTCGGGCCGGAAGCGCAGGATCGCCGCTCGCCGCGGGTCGCCCTCGATACAGGCGTTGCAGCTCGAACCCACCGACACGTACATCCAGCCATCGGGGCCGAAGCGCACGCTGCGTGTCCAGTGGTTGCCGCCGGCGGGCAGCCCGGTGACGACGCGCTCGAGTGCGCCCTCGGTGCGCCGCGCCTGGGGATCGAAGCGCACGCGTGCGACGGCGCCCGTCTCGCCGACGTAGAGCCAGCCGTCGTGGAGGTCGATTCCGTGCGGCCGGTCGAGCCCCTCGAGGAGCGGGTGGATGCCGTCGGCGCGCCCGTCACCGTCCCGGTCGCGCTCGACGAGCACGATGCGCCCGGAGCGGGGCGTCGAGACCAGGAGGTCGCCCGCCGGCGTGAAGCGCAGGAGGCGCGCGTTCGCGATCCCGGTCACCCACTGCTCGACGGCGAAGCCGGCCGGGACCGTGAGCAGTCCCGCGACCGCGTCGGGCGGCGGCGCCTTGCCGCCGCGGCCGAAGAGCAGCTGGCCGAGCGGCGCGTTCACGGCATAGCGCTCCGGGAGCAGGAGGCGGCAGGCGCCGATCGCGAGGGCGGAGAGGAGCAGGGCGGCGAGAGCGATGCGTGCAACGACGCGGGCCATGGCGCGCGAGCATATCGCGCCAGGCGCCCGGCTCCGGGCCCTGACCCCCGCGGGGCTCCTTGACTTCGTGCGCGTCGTCGTTCATCAATCTGCGCTTCATCCGTCCAGGAGGTTCCATGGCCCTCGGCATCCGCAAGGGCGACGTGGTGCGCGTCGTGAAGGGATCGGATCGCGGCAAGCAGGGCAAGGTGATCGCGATCGATGCCGAGCGCGGCCGGATTCGCGTCGAGAAGGTGCGCATGCACAAGCGCCACCTGAAGCCGGGCCGCCGGGGCTCCCGCACCGGGGGCATCCTCGAGGAGGAAGGCTTCATCGACGCCTCCAACGTGATGCTGGTCGACGGGAAGGGTGCGACCACCCGCGCACGCACGGAGCTGCGCGACGGCCGCCGCATCCGCGTGTTCGTGAGCACCGGCGAGCCGGTGCCGGCGCCGGCCGCGGGCTGAGCGAGCCGAGGGAGTCATGGCGAAGAAGGGAAAGCGCGAGCAGATCAAGCTCGAGTCGAGTGCGGGGACCGGACACTTCTACACCACGGTGAAGAACCGCCAGAACACGCCCAACAAGCTCGAGATCAAGAAGTACGACCCGGTCGTACGCAAGCACGTCGTCTACAAGGAAACCAAGCTGCGCTGAGGCGGGCGGCGACCGTGCGGCGGTGCGGACACCATCGAATGCGGCCCGTGCGCCCGCGGGCCCCTGCGAAGCCAAGGGAGACGAAGACGAGATGGCCTGGGTGATCACGAGGCTCTGCCGGGACTGCGTCGACATGAGCTGCGTCGAGGTGTGCCCCGTGGACTGCATCTACGAGTACCAGGGCGACGACCGCGAGACGTTCCCGAACCAGCTCTTCATCGATCCCGAGGAGTGCATCAACTGCGGCGTGTGCGAGCCGGAGTGCCCCTGGGAGGCCATCTTCGAAGACGAGCAGGTGCCCGAGGTGTTCGTAGCCGACGTCGACGGCAACGCGAAGATCACCGAGTGCAAGGACCAGTTCGCGGTGCCCGAGGTGGTGGAGAAGCCGAAGCCGTCCCCCGAGCAGGTCGAGGAGAACAAGAAGAAGTGGGGCCTCGCCGGCTGAGCGAGCCACTCGCGCTGGCTCAGGTGCCGGCGCGGTCGAAGGCCTCGGTCATCCGCTCGATCGGAGCGTCGCGGCCGGACCAGAGGCGCAGCTGCTCGGCCGCCTGGTAGACGAGCATCCACTTGCCGCCGATGGGTCGCGCGCCACGCGCCTCGGCGTCGCGCAGCAGCCGGGTCCGGGGAGGGTCGTAGACCGCGTCGAGCACGACGGCGCCGGCCGGGATCGCCGTGGCCGGCACCGGCGTCTCCTCGCTCCGCAGCCCGACGCTGGTGGTGTTGACGAGCACGTCGCACGGGAGTGCCGGCAGGTCCTCGAGACGGCCGGCCCCGGCGACACCGAGCTCGGCGGCGAGCGCCTCGGCGCGTGCGAGCGTACGGTTCAGGATCGTGACCCGCGCGCCCCGCTCGCGGGCTCCCCAGGCGACGGCGCGGGCGGTTCCTCCCGCGCCGAGCACCACGATCTGCCGGCCCTCGAGGGTCGTCTCGCGCTCGAGGGCGCGTACGGCGCCGAGCCAGTCCGTGTTCTCGCCGATCAGGCGCCCTCCGCGCAGCGTCACGGTGTTGACCGCACCGATGCGCCGGGCGGTGTCGTCGACCTCGTCGAGATGTCGCAGCACCGCCTCCTTGTGCGGGAGCGACACGGCGAGCTGGCGGACACCGAGGGCGCGCGCACCCGCGAGCGCCTCGGCCAGCGCCGGCGGCGGGACGTCGAAGGCGAGGTAGACGGCGTCGAGCCCGAGCGCCGCGAAGGCGGCGTTGTGCATGGCAGGCGAGCGGGTGTGGCCGGCCGGGTGCAGCAGGACGCCGCAGAGCTGGGTGCGCGGACCGATCGGCACGGGCTTCCTTGCGTCCGGGGCTCGGATCGGCGAAGTATGCCACCCCGATCTGGAGGAACCATGGCCGCCCGCTCCCGGACTCCGCGCCCTCGCGCGCGCCTCGCGAAGGGAAGGGCGCACGCGCGTCCCCGCGTCGCGATCCTGATCGGCAGCGCCTCGGACTGGCCGACGATGAAGGCGGCTGCCGACGTGCTCGCCGCGCTCGGGATCGCGCACGAAGCGCGCGTCTGCTCGGCCCACCGGACGCCCGAGCGGCACCGGGAGTTCGTCCTGCGCGCCGAGGAGCGCGGCTTCGAGGTGATCATCGCCGGCGCCGGGGCGGCGGCGCATCTCGCCGGGGTCACGGCGGCGCTCACGCTGCTGCCCGTGCTCGGGGTGCCGCTCGAGGGCTCGCCCCTGCTCGGCCTCGACGCGCTGCTCGCGACCGTGCAGATGCCGGGGGGCGTCCCGGTCGGAACGCTCGCGATCGGGAAGGCAGGCGCGAAGAACGCGGGCCTGCTGGCGGCGGCGATCCTGGCGCGCAAGGACCCTCGGGTGCGTGAGGCGCTCGCCGCCTTCCGCCGCCAGCAGACCGCGGCCGTGCCCGAGCGCCCGTAGATCAGGACAGCTCGGGAATCCGCCCGCCCAGCTCGCGCGCCCGGCCGAGCGCGGCCTTGAGGTCCTCCCAGACCAGGCGCCGGTTCTCGGGCGTGTACTGGCGCAGCAGGAAGGCGGGGTGGAAGGTCGGCATCACGGGCGTGCCGCGATAGTCCTGCCAGATTCCGCGCACGCGCGTGATCGAGACGTCGCGCCCGAGCAGGAGGCTCGTGGCCGGCTTGCCGAGCGCGACGATCACCTTGGGCCGCACCGCGTCGATCTGGCCGTCGAGGAAGGGCCGGCAGGTGGCCACCTCGTCGGCGAGCGGGGTGCGGTTGTTCGGCGGCCGACACTTGACGATGTTGCAGATGTAGACCGCAGAGCGCGGGATGCGCAGGCCCTTCTCGATCATCTGCGTGAGCAGCTCGCCGGCGCGGCCCACGAAGGGGAGCCCCTGCCGGTCCTCCTGCTCGCCCGGGCCCTCGCCGACGAAGAGCAGGTCCGCGTCGGGCGCCCCGTCGCCGAACACGATGCGGCTGCGGCCTTCGGCGAGGCGGCAGCGGGTGCACTCGCCGAGCGCGGCGCGCACCGCGCCGAGGGCGGCCTCGCCGCTGCCGGCGGCCGGGCTCGCCTCGCGGGCAGGGGCCGGCGCGGCGTCGCGAGGCGGCCGTGCTGTCGGAGAGGGCGAAGCGGCCGGGGGCGCGCCTGGCGCCGCCGGCGGGCCCGGGAGCCGGCGCGGATCGGGCTCGAGGCCCTCGTCGAGCGCTTCGCGCAACCACGCGCGCGCCGCCGCGAGCGTCGCCCGCAGCTCCGCGGCTAGCGCCCGCTCCACTCCGGCTTCCGCTTCTCGAAGAAGGCGCGGATGCCCTCCTTCGCGTCCTCGGTCGAGGCCGTGAGCACGATCATCTCGCGCAGATAGCGAAGCGCGGCGCCGTACTCCATCTCGCCCATCGTGTAGATCGCCTCCTTGCCGAGCCGGAGGGCGGCCGGCGAGAGCCCGGCGAGCCGTTCCGCGAGCGCTGCCACCTCCTCGTCGAGCCTCGCGTCGGGCACCACCCGCGTGACGAGCCCGAGCGCGAGCGCTTCCTCCGCGCCGACGCGCCGCCCGCTGAGGACCAGGTCGAGCACCGTCTTGCGGCTGCCGGTGGCGCGCAGGATCGGGACCGAGACCACCATCGGCAGCAGGCCGAGGTCGATCTCGGGCAGTCCGAAGATGGCGCTCTCGCCCGCCACCGTGAAGTCGGCGGCCACCGCGAGCCCGCAGCCACCGGCCAGCGCGAAGCCCTGCACGCGCGCGATCACCGGCTGCGGCGCGTGGTGCAGCGCCGCGACCACGCGCGCCACCCCGTCGAAATGCCGGCGGCGGTCTTCGATCGTCCGGTGGGCGAGCAGCTCTTCGAGGTCGGCGCCGGCGCTGAAGGCCTGCTCTCCGCTGCCGCGCAGCACGATCACTCGCACCGCCGGGTCGCCGGAGGCTGCTGCGACGGCGGCCTCCAGCTCGTCGAGGGTCGCGCGGTCGAGCGCGTTGCGGCGGGCCGGGCGGTCGATCGCGAGGGTGCGGACGCCGTGCCCGTCGCTGCCGATCCGCAGCCCGCCCACCGCGGGTCCTCAGCTCCGGGCGTCGAGCAGCGCGAAGCCGCGCTCGAGCGCACCGACCAGGGACGCGCCCGCGGGCACCCGTGCCGCCGACTTCCCGGCGCGCGTCGCGGACGCCTCGATGGTGCCGTGCTTCTGACGCTCGATCTTCTGCTTCACGGCGAACTCGAAGCCGGGATCGTTGGCCTGGTCGTGGCAGGCGCCGCAGATCTGGAGGATCACGCACGAGTCGCACTTGTCGCCGAGCGAGACGATGGTCCCGATCCGCGGCGCTCCCTCGCCCACGTGGTTGCCGCCCGGCCCGTGGCACGACTCGCAGCCGACCCGCGCGAGGTCCGCATGGGCGCCGTGCGACGCGCCCTTCGGGTAACCGCCGGGCTTGCCGAGCGCCGTCACGTGACAGGCCTGGCAGGTGGCGTTGTCCGCCTCGCCCTTGGCCTCGAGCGGGGCGATCGCCCGTGCGTGGGGGCCCGCCGACCAGGTGGCGAACTCCTGCTCGTGGCAGGAGCGGCAGGCCTCGGAGCCCACGTAGGCGGCGTTGCTCGGCAGCAGGTCGTTGCGCGGGCGCATTCGTGCCGCCAGCAGCTCCTGACGCTTCGCGAGCGGCAGCGACGCGAGCTCCGCATTGGCGGCGTGCGAGACCTTCGGCAGGAAGCTCGCGAACTGGAAGCCGAGCGAGTGCTCCTGGTCGTGGCAGCCGAGGCACACCGGCTCGTAGTTCCCGGCCGTCACGAAGCCGGGTGAGAGGTGGGGTCCGCCGCGCCCGTGGCAGGACTCGCAGCCCACGTTCTCGAAGTCGGGGGTCCGCGGCGAGATCGTGTAGCCGCCGGTCTGCCCGAACCCGACGACGTGGCAGCCGACGCACTCGGGATCCGCGTCGGCTGCGTGCTTCACGAGCGTGTCGAAGGCGTGCGCGTGACGGGTCAGGAGCCAGGTCTCGGTCTCCTGTTCGTGGCACACCGCGCAGGCGTCGCTGCCGCTGTAGCCGGTCGAGTGGAGCAGCATCGGTACCTTCTGCCCGGCGATGCGCGCCAGCCACATGCGCACCAGCGCAGGGTCGCGGTCGTCGCGCCAGCCCTGGACGCGGCTCACGACCGCGCCCGAGCCATCGATCACGAAGATGTCCGGAACCCCGCCGAGCACGCCGTAGGCCGCGCGCAACGCGCCGTCGAGGTCGAGCAGCACGGGGAAGAAGTCGAGTCCGTCCGCCCGGAGGCTCTCCTGCACGGAGGCCGGATCGCCCGCCACCGACACGCCGACGAGCTGCGGGCGCTGCGCCTCCGGGAGCTTCGGCAGCTCGCTCTTCAGGAACTCGAGCGCGTGGTGGCAGTGCGGGCAGGTGTGGAGGAAGAACATCAGCACGACCGGTCGGCCCGCGAGCGAGGCGAGGTCGAAGCGGGGCCCGCCCTCGAGCCGCTCGGCCGTGAAGGTCGGCGCAGCGGGCCGCACGCCGAGCAGGGGCGCCAGCACGGGCTCGTCGGTGGGCAGGCGCAGGGCCTCGCGCAGCTCGCTCTCGACGACCTTCGCGGCGTTGGCTGCCTCTGGCGGCGGTACGCCCGACGCGAAGGTCACGTAGCCCTCGGCATCGACACCGATCAGCGCCATCGGAGCGCGCAGCCCGACGCTGCGCTGGATCGCGGAGACCGGGTCGTCGAGGATCGGGAAGGTGAGGCCGTGCTCCTTCGCGAAGGCGCGCGCCCGGTCGGCGCCGGCGCCGACGGCGATGCCGACGATCTCGAAGTTGTTCCGCGCGCGCTCCCCCGCCACGCGCGCAACCGCAGCAGCGGCGGGTCCCGCCTCGCGGGCCCCGGGATCGAAGAAGAAGAGCAGGGCACGCCGGCCCATCAGCTCCGAGACGGTGAAGGGCTGCCCGTCGAGGGTCGTGCCCTCGAACCCGGGAAGCGGGCGCTCCTGCCGGCGCACGGCCGGCGGGGCCGCCGCGGCGGCCGGCTGTGCGGCGGCAGCGGGCGGCGCGGCGCCGGCGGGCGGGGTCGAGGCCGCACGCGGCGCTTCCGCCTCGCTGCATCCCGTCGGGAGTGCGAGAAGGAGCATCGCGACGGCGGTCACGGCGAGCGCAGGGGTCGGGCGCACGGGCGGCATCATAGCGGCGGGTCCGCACGCGCCCACCTGGGGGCGGCCGCGCGCAGGCGCCGCTGCTGGCATCAACGGGTGGAGCCCGAGACCGCCTTGCCGCGCACGCGCGCGAGCAGATCGCGGAACACCTCGTTGTCGGGCTCGAAGGTCAGGGCGGTCTTCAGGTTGCGCTCTGCCGCCGCCCGGTCGCCGCGTGCGACGTCGGCCTTGGCGAGTGCGAAGTAGCGCCGCCCGTTCGGCGTGCGCCCCTCCTGCTGCTCGCGTCGCTGCCGGTCCGCCTGCGCCTCGGCCTCGGCGAGCGGCATCCGCACGCGCTCCCGGTCGCCGGCGAGCTGGCGGTCGTAGACCTGGCGCCGGCGTGGATCGCGCAGCACCGAGTAGGCCTCCGCGATCCGCTTCGCGATCCGCGCCACCTGCTGCTGGAGCTCGCCCGGTGCGTCGCGGTGGGCATCGGGATGGAAGCGCCGCGAGACGGCGTGGTACGCGCTGCGGATCGCCGACGTGGGCGCGTCGGAGCGCAGCTCGAGCACCTGGTAGTAGTCGAGCTCCTCCAGGATGCCGGCGAGGGCGCGGACCTCGGCGCTGTGGTTCGGGGACACGATGGCTCCGGCCGTCAGGATTCGTCGTCGTCCTGGTAGCGCGAGAGGTCGCTACCCGGCTCGTCGAAGAGGCTGCCGTGCGGCGGGATCCCGCCGCCCTCCGGCGGTCGCGGGCGGGTGATCGCGCCTTCGTCCTCTTCGACGAGTGCGGTGGCGTCGTGGTCGCGCGCATCCGGCGCCGGGTCGGGAAGGGAAGCCAGCGAGTCGAGATCGCTCTCGTCGAGGTCGAGCGGGTCGAGCTCGACGTCGCCGGCCAGCACGCCGCCCGGCGCAGCCTCGCTCTCGAGCGCCTCGAGGTCGATCTCGCCGCCGATCGCGAGCGTGCGCTCGGCGTCGGGCGAGAGCGGCTCCGCGGGGCCGGCCTCGGCCAGCTCGACGTCGCCCCCGCCGCCGAGATCGAGATCGAACTCCTGGTCCTCGGCGCGCCCCGGGGCCGCACCGGAACCGGTGACCGGCTCGGGGCCGGGATCCGCGTCGAGCTCGAGCTCGTCGCGGGCCTGGGCGGCAGGCGCCGGGTCCGCATCCCGTGCCAGCGGCTCGGCCTCGTGCGCGAGCAGCGCCTCGGGTGCATCGGGCTCGGTCTCGAGCGCCACGAGGTCGGTGTCGGGATCGGCTCCGAGCCCCAGATCGAGATCGCCGTCGCCCCCGGGTGCGAAGCCGGCGGACGAGCCGGCGGGCGCCAGGGCGGGGGCGTGGCCCGCCAGCGCGGCGGCCGCCCCCGCGCCGGGAGGCGGTGCCGGCGCGGCCTGCGACTGGTGCTTGGCGACCAGCGTCCGGATCTCCTCGTCCGACAGGCCCGACGAGAGGTGGATCTGCGTCGAGGCGACCTGTCCGGTGTCGGGGTCGCGCGCCGTCACGTTCACGATGCCGTCGGTGTCGATCTCGAAGGTCACCTCGATCCGCACCTCCCCGCGACGCGCGTGCTTGAAGCCCGAGAACTCGAACTCACCGAGCAGCTCGTTCTCCTCCTGCACGCGCGACTCGCCCTGGTAGACGCGGATCTTCACGGACTGCTGGAAGTCCCGGAACGTGGTGAACACGGCCGTCTGTTCGATCGGGACGGGCGTGTTGCGGTCGATGACGGTCTCGGCGAGGCCGCCGGCCACTCCGATGCGCAGCGAGAGCGGTGTCACGTCGAGCAGGCAGGAGTCGCGTTCCTCGCCGACCAGCGAGGCGGCGTGAATCGCGGCCCCCATCGCGACCACCTGGTCCGGGTCGACGTCCGCCTTCGGCTCGCGCTGGAAGTACTGGGACACCGCCTCCCGGATCAGCGGCAGGCGCGTCGGCCCTCCCACCAGGATCACGCCGTCGAGGTCGCGCACGGTCAGGTTGGCCTGCTGCAGCGACTCGTCGCAGACCTTGAAGGTGCGCTGGATCAGGTCTGCCACCAGGCGAGAGAACTCGGTGTTGGTGAGGACGCGCTCGAGGTGGAGCGGCTCGCCGGCCGGGTCCTGCGCCACCTCGGAGACCTGGATCGTCGCCTCGTCGTCCGCCGACAGGTCCTTCTTGGCCTGCTCGGCGGCCGCCTTGAGCTTCTCGAGGGCGAAGCGGTCCTGGCGCAGGTTGACCTTGTGCTTCGCCATGAACTCGTCGGCGAGCAGGTCGATCACGCGGTCGTCGAAGTCCTCGCCACCCAGGAAGGTGTCGCCGCAGGTGGAGAGCACCTCGAAGACGTCCGCGCCGATCTCGAGGATCGAGATGTCGAAGGTTCCCCCGCCGAGGTCGTACACGGCGACGCGTTGGGTGAGGCCCTTGCCGAAGCCGTAGGCGAGGGCGGCGGCGGTGGGCTCGTTGAGCAGCCGCAGCACCTCGAGGCCGGCGATCTTGCCGGCGTCGCGGGTGGCCTGGCGCTGGTTGTCGTTGAAGTAGGCGGGGACCGTGATCACCGCCTGGGTCACCGCCTGGCCGAGCTGCGCCTCGGCGATCGCCTTCATCTCCTTCAGGACGACGGCCGAGACCTCGGGGATGGCGAGCACCTGGTCGCGCACCTTGATGCGCACGGAGTGGTTCGGGCCCTCGACGATCTGGTAGCTGCTGACCGCCTTGGCCTTCTTCACCTCCTCGGAGAAGAAGTAGCGGCCCATCAGGCGCTTGGCGGCGGTGACCGTGCTCTCGGGATCGTGGACCGCGCGCGCCTTCGCCTGCTGGCCCACGGTGGTGGCGCCGTCGGCGGCGAAGTGCACCACGCTCGGGACGATCGTCTCGCCGTAGGCGTTGGTGAGCACGTCGACGCGCCCCTTGCGGGCGACCGCGACGCACGAGTTGCTGGTCCCGAGATCGATCCCGATCGCCACCAACCGTCCCTCCGCCAGGGCGAGCGGCCGCCCCGCGGGGCCAGCCATGCGCGCTCCCTGCGTATCGGGCGGGCGGGGGCGGTTCCTGAGCGACGCGGCGAGCCCGCGGTGCCGCGCTGCGCACGCGCCTCGCACGCGTTGACCGTCTCCGCGCGCGCGTGCTACGTCCCCCCGGACCAGCGGGAGCGCGCATGTCCGGTCATTCCAAGTGGGCGACGATCAAGCGCAAGAAGGGCGCCCTCGACGCCAAGCGCGGGAAGGCCTTCACGAAGGTGATCCGCGAGCTGGTGACCGCCGCGCGCCTCGGCGGGGGCGATCCCGCCGCGAACCCGCGGCTGCGCCTGGTGGTCGAGAAGGCCCGCGCGCTGAACATGCCCAAGGACAACATCGAGCGGGCGATCAAGCGCGGGGCCGGCGGCGGCGAGGGCGAGCGCTACGAGGAGGTCGCCTACGAGGGCTACGGTCCGGCCGGGGTGGCCGTCCTCGTCGAGGCCCTGACCGACAACCGCAACCGCACCGTCGGCGAGATCCGCCACGCCTTCACGAAGCACGGCGGGAACCTGGGCCAGAGCGGCTGCGTCTCGCATCTCTTCGAGAAGCGGGGCGTCCTCGAGTTCGACCGCGCCGGGCTCGACCTCGACCGCCTGATGGAGGTCGGGCTCGAGGCGGGGGCCGACGACGTGGTCGAGAGCGAGAGCGCGGTCGAGGTGCTGACCGATCCCCGGAGCTTCGAGGCGGTGCGCGACGCGCTGGTGGCCCAGGGCCTCGAGCCCGCCGGTGCCGGCGTCTCGATGCGGGCCACCACCACCGTGAAGCTCGAGGGCGCCGCGGCCGAGCAGATGCTGAAGCTCGCCGAGGCGCTCGAGGACCTCGACGACGTCCAGGGCGTCGCCGCCAACTTCGACATCCCGGAGGCGGAGATGGAGCGGATCTCCTCCTAGGGCTACCTTGCCCCCGCCTCCTCCTCCCCCCAGAGCCCTTCCTCCTTCCCGCGGCGGCGGCCGCGCGGGAGTGCACGGATGCGTGTCCTGGCCCAGCGACCGAGCCGGATCCTCGGGGTCGACCCGGGCTCGAGCGTGACCGGCTTCGGCGTCGTGGAGCGCCGCGGCGCCCAGATCCGCCACGTGGCCCACGGTACGCTGCGCCCGGCGCGCGGCGCCTCGCTCGCGGAGCGCCTCGCGGTGATCCAGGCGGGTCTCGCGGGCGCGATCGCCGCGCACCGGCCCGAGGTGGCGGTGATCGAGCGCGTCTTCGCCGGGCGCAGCGCGCGCTCCGCGCTGGTGCTCGGCCACGCGCGCGGCGTGGCGCTCGCGACCGCGGCCGCCGCCGGCCTGGCGGTGTGCGAGTACACGGCGCCCGAGATCAAGCTCGCCGTTGCTGGCAGCGGGGCGGCGCAGAAGCGCCAGGTCCAGGCGATGGTTGCACGGCTCCTCGCTCTCGAAGCGTGCCCGGCCTTCGACGCCGCGGATGCGCTGGCGGCGGCGCTCTGCCACGCGCACCGCGGCCCGCTGGCGGCTCTTGCCGCAGCGGCGTCGGGACGCAGGCGGGCCGCAGCACACGGGGCGGGACGGCTCGTCGTGAGGCGCGCGCGATGATCGCCCACCTCGAAGGCGTCCTGCGCCAGAAGGAGCCGACCCGCGCGATCGTGAGCGTGGCGGGGGTGGGCTACGAGGTGCTCGTCTCGCTCTCGACCTTCTCCGCGCTGCCCGACGAGGGCAAGAGCGTGTCGCTGCGGGTCCACACCCACGTGCGCGAGGACGCGATCCAGCTCTTCGGCTTCCACACCGACCTCGAGCGGGCACTCTTCGAGCAACTGATCCGGGTCAACGGGGTCGGGCCCAAGCTCGCGCAGGCGCTGCTCTCGGGCCTGGCGCCGCACGACCTCGCGACGGCGCTGGCGCGCGGCGACGCGGCGTCGCTCTGCGCCGTCCCGGGCGTCGGCGCGAAGACGGCCCAGCGTCTGGTGCTCGATCTGCGCGAGCGCGTGGCCGCGCTCCACGCAGCCGCGGGGCCGGCTCCGGAGCCCACGCCCGCGGCCGGCGGCGGAGACGAAGAGCGTGTGGAGGGCGTCGTCTCGGCGCTCGTGAATCTCGGGACCGCCCGGCCGCGCGCCGAGCGCGCCGCGCGCGACGCGCTCGAGGCGGAGCCCGGTGCGCCGCTCGAGCAGCTCGTGCGCGCGGCGCTGCGCAGGCTCGCGCGATGAGCGGCGTGCCGGTCCGGCCCGAGCTCGACGCGGCCGCCCTCGACGACGAGCGGCGGCTCGAGGCCGCCCTGCGGCCGCGCACGCTCGACGACTTCGTGGGCCAGGACGCGATCCGCGCCAACCTGCGCGTGTTCCTGGCCGCGGCCCGCGAGCGCGGTGAGGCCGTGGACCACCACCTGTTCTGCGGTCCGCCCGGGCTCGGCAAGACCGCCCTCGCCTACGTGGTGGCGCGCGAGATGGGCGCGAGCCTGCGTGCCACCAGCGGGCCCGTGCTCGAGCGCCCCGGCGATCTCGCGGCGCTGCTCAGCAACCTCGAGCCCGGCGACGTGCTCTTCGTCGACGAGATCCACCGCCTGCACCCGTCCGTCGAGGAGATCCTCTACCCGGCGATGGAGGACTTCCACCTCGACCTCGTGATCGGGCAGGGGCCGAGCGCGCGCTCGATCCGGCTCGACCTGCCGCGCTTCACGCTGGTGGGCGCGACGACGCGCGCGGGCCTGCTCTCGGCGCCGCTGCGCGACCGCTTCGGCTACGTGGCGCGCCTCGACTACTACCCGCCCGCCGACCTGGTCGAGATCCTGCGCCGCTCGGCCGGGCGCCTGCCGCTCGAGCTCGCGCCGGCGGCCGCCGACGAGATCGCCCGCCGCGCCCGCGGCACGCCGCGCATCGCGTTGCGCCTGCTGCGGCGCGTTCGCGACTTCGCCGAGGTCGGCCCCGACGGCACGCGGGTGGGCACGGGCCGGCCGGGAGAGGTCACCCGCGAGGTCGCGCGCCTTGCGCTCGACCGGCTCGAGGTCGACGAGCAGGGCTTCGACCGCCTCGACCGCCTGTTCCTGCGCGCGCTGCTCGAGAAGTTCGACGGCGGTCCGGTCGGGATCGAGACCCTGGCCGCTGCGCTCGGGGAGGACCGGGGCACGCTCGAGGACGTGGTCGAGCCGTTCCTGCTCCAGGCGGGCTACCTCGACCGCACGCCGCGGGGGCGTCTCGCCACGGCGCGCGCCTGGAGCCATCTCGGCCTCGGCGCGCCGCCGGCGCCCGGAAGCCAGCGCCGCCTCCTCTGAGGCCCGCCGGGTCCCTTCCTCAACACGCAGCTCGGCCCGGCCGATAGGGAGACGCTCGCGTGCGTCCGGGGACCACGGCCCCGGTCGCCGCGGCCGGCCGGAGTGCGAGGAGCGACAGGGTGATCGCGTCGACGCTGCGTCTGCTCTTCCTGCTGCTCGCGCTGGTCCTGATCGGCGCGGGGGCGGTCGGCGTGCTCCTCCAGCGCAGCGCCAGCGACCCGCAGCTCCGCGAGCATCGCCGCCGGATCGAAGGGCTCGCCGGCCAGTCGATGCTCCCGCCCGAGGCACTGCGCGGCTGGACGCCCTTCGCGCTGGTCGGGGCCGGCACGGGGCTCGCGATCGGCGTGCTCCTGGTCGCGCGGCGCCGCGACGCGAGCGCCCCGCACGGCCGCGGAGGGAGCGCGAAGGGGGCTGCGGCCCGGGGCCGCGCGCCGGAGCTCGAGCCCGCGCTCGACCGCCGGACCGGCCGCAAGCTCGAGCGCCAGGCGCTGGCGATGGCGAAGAAGGGCCTGCCCCAGGAGGCCGCGGAGCTCTGCTTCGACGCCGGCCTGCTCGACCGGGCGGCAGAGCTCTTCGTCGAGGCTGGTGACTTCGTGCGCGCCGCCGGCATCCGCCACGACCAGAACCGCTTCCTCGAGGCCGCCGAGCTGCACCTGAAGGCCGGCGACCACGACACCGCCGGCACGATCCTCGCCGCCCAGGGCGAGCACCGGCGGGCGGCGGAGAGCTTCCTCGCGGCGCGCCGGATGAGCGTCGCGGCGGAGATGTTCGAGAAGGCCGGGGACCACCGGCGCGCCGGCGACTGCTACCGCGAGGCGGGCTTCGAGCGCCAGGCGGCGCGCGCCTACATCCGCTGCCAGTCCTGGAAACAGGCGGCCGAGTCGCTCGAGGAGGTGATCCTCGAGGAGCGCACCCGCACCGGCACCGGGCAGAACCCGCGCGAGCAGCGCGAGCTGCAGACGCTCGTGCTCCAGGCCGGGCGCCTCTACGACCAGGCCGGCCTGCTCGACAAGTCGGCCGAGGTGCTCGAGAAGGGCGGCTGCCACGTGGCCGCGGCCGAGGTGCGGCTGCGCAAGGGGGATCTCGAGCGCGCGGCCGAGCTGTTCCTCCAGGGCAGCCAGCCGGTGCGCGCCGCCGAGGCGCTGCAGCAGCTCGGCGACGCGCAGAACGCCGCCCGGATCCTCGGCGAGTACCACCGCGCGCGCGGCGAGGACGCGGAGGCCGCCCACCATCTGGAGCTCGCCGGCGAGTTCTTCGCGGCCGGCGACGTGTATCGCAAGCTCGAGGACTACGCGCGCGCCGCCCAGGCCTACGACAAGGCGAACGACCGGGTGCAGGCGGCCGAGATGTTCCGGCTGGCCGGCCACCCCGGCCACGCCGCACAGTGCTTCGAGAAGGCCTCGCGCTGGGACGAGGCCGCCTCCTGCTGGGCAGAGGCCGGCGACGCCGCCCGCCAGGCGCACGCGCTGGTCCAGGCCGGACGCCACTTCGCGGCGGGTGAGGCCTATCACGCGCAGGGCGCCGACGAGGAGGCGATCAAGGTCCTCCAGCAGATCCCGGCCTCGAGCCCCGACTTCGCGCTCGCCTCCGCGGTGCTCGGCGAGATCTTCCAGCGCCGCGGCCAGCTCTCGCTCGCGATCAAGAAGCTGCGCCAGGCGGTCGGAACCGGGGACCTCGATCGCCACAACCTGCGCCTGTACTACGCGCTCGCGCAGGCCTACGAGAGCCACGGCGAGCTGCGCGAGGCCGCCGACCTGTACGAGAAGATCCTCGCCTGCGACTACCACTTCGAGGACGCCGGGGCGCGCCTCCAGGCCGCCAAGGA
Organism: Deltaproteobacteria bacterium; assembly: GCA_035063765.1. Classification (NCBI taxonomy): domain Bacteria; kingdom Pseudomonadati; phylum Myxococcota; class Myxococcia; species Deltaproteobacteria bacterium. The sequence goes on along the minus strand of JAPSFT010000033.1, from coordinate 18,112 downwards.
GCGGCTCGCGCAGGACGGCGCCGCCGAGGCGGCGGCGGTGGAGGAGGCGCCGCTCTCGGTGACCGCGCGCAAGGGCCCGGTGGCCCGCTATCAGATCCTCTCCGAGCTCGGGCGCGGCGGGATGGGCATCGTCTACAAGGCCAATGACACGGTCCTCGACCGGGTGGTCGCCTTCAAGGTGCTGCCCGCCGCGCTCGAGGAGAACCCGCAGGCGCTCAAGAATTTCCTGCGCGAGGCCAAGAGCGCTGCGCAGCTCAACCACCCGAACATCGTGACGGTGTACGACGCGGGCGAGCAGGACCGCCGCTACTACATCGCGATGGAGTACGTGGACGGCAACACGCTGAAGGAGATCGTGCGCCGGCGCGGGGCGATCGCGCCGGGCGGCGTGCTGCACGTGCTGGTGCAGATGTGCGAGGCGCTCGCCTACGCGCACGAGAAGAAGATCGTGCACCGCGACATCAAGACCGCGAACACGATGTGGACCCGCGACCGCAAGGCCAAGATCATGGACTTCGGGCTCGCCAAGGTCGTCGAAGAGGTGCGCAACCACACGACGCTGGTGTCCGGTACGCCGTACTACATGAGCCCCGAGCAGACCCTCGGGCGCAACGTCGACCATCGCACCGATCTCTACTCGCTGGGCGTCACCGTCTTCGAGCTCGCCACCGGGCGGCTGCCCTTCACGGAGGGCAACATCCCCTACCACCACGTCCACACCCCGCCGCCGGACCCCCGCGAGATCCACCCCGAGGTTCCCACGCTGCTCGCGGAGATCATCGCCCGCTGCCTGCGCAAGGATCCGGCCGAGCGCTACCAGTCGGCCCGGGACATCCTCGCGGAGGTGCGAGCCGCGGTGGGACGCGGCCGGCCGGGCGCCCAGACCTGAGCGACAGGGCGCCGGACCGTCGGCCGCCCGGGCCCCGGGGCCACAGGAACGGGGTCGTTCCCGGGGGGCTAGCCAGGAGATCGTGACGATCTCGTCACGACCGTAATCATGTCGTCACGCCTTTGGCTCGATCGGCTCCTCCTGGGTCTTCCCCGATCGACCACAGCTCCGCCTACTGCGTTCCAACTGCTCACTCCGGCTGGGTTTTTTATTTCTGTTCCGGAGCTGGCGTTCCGCCCTTGGTGGCACGCCCATTGCTTTCCGTCACGCCGGGGCCGAGCCAGGACTCGCCTCTGCACCTCGGGGGGGGAGCGTCTCTTGCAGCAGCGAACGATCGCGGAGAAGGTCTCGTGCGCCGGGATCGGGCTCCACACCGGCAAGCCGGTCGAGCTCACGCTGCACCCCGCCCGGGCCGGCAGCGGCATCGTGTTCGTCCGCACCGATCTCGCCCACCCGGTCGAGATCCCCGCGACCCCGGCCGCCCTGAGCCGGACCCACCTCGCCACCACCCTCGGGCGCGGCGACACGACCGTCGACACGGTCGAGCACCTGCTCGCCGCCTTCTACGGCCTCGGCATCGACAACGTGCGCGTCGAGGTGGACGGGCCCGAAGTGCCGGGCATGGACGGCAGCGCAGCCTCCTTCGTGCTCCTGCTCCGGGCCGCCGGCGTCTTCGAGCAGGCGGCGCTGCGCCGGGTGCTGCGCGTCCGGCGCCCGCTCGAGATCCGCGACGGCAACCGCTCGATCCGCATCGAGCCGGCCCGCGAGCTGCGCATCAGCTATGCGATCGACTTCGAGCATCCGCTGGTCGGCCGCCAGAAGCTGCGCGACCTCTCCCTCGACGAGGGTCGCTTCGAGCACGAGCTCGCGCGCGCCCGCACCTTCGGCTTCGCCGAGCAGGTCGCCGCGCTCTGGCGCGCCGGCCGCGCGCGCGGCGCATCGCTCGAGAACACGGTCGTCCTGGGTGCCGACCGCGTCCTGAACCGCGGCGGCCTGCGCTTCCCCGACGAGTTCGTGCGGCACAAGGTACTCGACCTGGTCGGCGACCTTGCCCTGCTCGGGGCGCGCGTGCAGGGCCACGTCCGGGTCGAGCGCGGCGGCCACGCGCTCCACCAGCGACTCGTCGCGGCGCTGGCCAGCGCGGAAGCCCGCGAGCACGTGAGCGGGGCGTTCCGAACGACCCACGCGCCCGCCCTGGCCGTCTCGACCCCCTAGCCTGGCGCCGGTCCGGGGTTCTTCCGCACCCCGGCCGGGCTCGAACGCTCCGCGGGCGAGGGTTCCCGGCAACCCGCTCAGCGCACGGCGGTGAGCCAGGCCCGCTCGAGCGCGCGCAGGAGCACGAGCGCGTCGGGCGCCTCGCCGAGCCACACCGTCAGGTCCGCCCCCTCGTCGAGCGGCGCGCCGCGCTCGGCCGCGATCGCCGCCAGGACGGCACGCAGGTCGCCACCGAGCCGGTCCGCGACGCGCGCCCAGGCGCTCGCGCGCAGGGCCGTCCGCCACGCTCCGAGGTCGAGGCGGTCGAGCACGTTCGGGTCGAGCCGGCGCACCGCGCGTGAGCCCTTGCGGCCGAGCCGTCCGGCGCGGGCCTCCGCCAGCATCGCCTCGAGCGCCCCGCGCAGCCGGAAGGGCTCGAGCTCGAGCAGATCGGGCGCGCCCACGAGGTCTCGCGCCGCCGATCGCCAGGCGTCGAGGGCTGGCGGCACGCAGGCCCCCCCGGCTGCGCTCGCGCTCTCGGGCTCCGTGCCCGCTGGCGCAACGGCGGCCTGGTCGGCCAGCGGCGCCAGGGCGGCGACAGCCTCGCGTAGCGTCTCTCCGGGCGCGTCGAGCACGGGCAACGCGGCCGCGCAGGCAAGGTCCATGCGGGTGGGCGCGCTCTCCGATTCGAGCGGCGAGGCGGCGCCGAGGGCTCGAAGGAGCGCGAGACCGCGAGCCGCGCCGGGCTCGTCGCCACCGGCCGCGAGCACCCGGGTCGCTCGTCGCAGCGCCTCGACGCGCAAGGGCAGGGCGTCGAGCACGGCGGCGAGATCCTCGAGCGCCTCGCCGCTGCGCTCGGGCAGGTGCGCGAGCAGGGCCGCGCGCGCCTCGCGGACGTCGAGCCGCGACGGGGTGAGCGCATGGGCGCGGTCGAACGCGGCGAGCGCGCCGGGAACGTCCTCGAGGGGCCCCGAGAGCAGGCGTCCCAGCTCGAGGCACAGCTCGGCCCGCTCGGCCGGGTCGCCGCGGCCCTCGATCGCGCGCCGCAGCACCTCCGCCGCCTGGCTCCAGTCGCCGGCGACGCGCAGCAGCCGCGCGGCCGCGAGCGCGGCCTCGCGTGCCTCGGGATCGGCCGCGAGGGCGGCGCGGTAGGCCGCCAGCGCACCCGGGGCGTCCTCGCGGGCCTCGAGCACGCGGCCGCGCACGCTCTCGAGCAGCGCGCGCACGCTCGTCGAGCCCACCTTCTCCGCACCTTCGGTGGCAGCGGTGTAGGCCTCGTCGTGCCGGCCCTCGTCCCACAGGCCGGTCACGAGCTCGTACCAGGCGGTCGCGTGCGAGGGCTCGGCGCGGAGCGCCTCGCGCAGCCAGCCTTCGACGCGCCCTGCATCGGAGCTCGCGAGCCGCGCCAGCCGCGCGGCGCGCACGTAGCGCTCGGCGCGTCGCGCCGCGTCCGGCGTGTGGACCGCCCAGGCCGCCAGCGCGGCCGCCGCTTCGCTGCGCCGCCCGAGTCGTTCGAGCACCCGCAGGCACCCGGCGTGTGCGTCCTCGTGGGCCGGATCGAGCCGCAAGGCCTCCTCGTGGCGGCCGAGCGCCGCGGCGAGCTCACCGCTGGTCTCGAGCGCGCGCGCGAGAGCCACCAGGAGCCGGCTGCGCGCGGGGTCCGGGTCGGGAAGAGCCAGCCGTGCCGCCAGATCGCGCTGGCATTCGCCGGTGGCGCCGAGGTGGAAGGCGGCGAGCCCGTGCGCGGCCAGGGCATCGGGCGCGGCGGGCGCGAGGGCGAGCGCCTCCCCCCCGAGCTGCCAGGCCGAGGGCCAGCGTTCGAGGCGGCGCGCAGCACGGCCGCCCGCGAGCAGGGCGGCGAGACGATCGGTGTCGGGCAGCTCCCCGAGCGCGTGTTCGGCGGTGAGCAGGCGGGTGGCCGCGGCCAGCGCGAGCTCCTGCCGGTCGTGCTGCTCGGCGAGCCGGGCGAGCGCTGCCTGTGCGGGCGCGTGGTCGGGGGCGTGCTCGGCGGCGCGCTCGAGCGCGCCGAGAGCGCGTAGGGGCTCGCGCGCCTCGAGCAGGGCCGCCGCGCGCGCCAGCGCCTCGGCGGCGGCAAGCCCGGTCTCCTGTTCGGCCGCGCGCAGCCACGCCTCGGCCGCGCCCGGGTCGTCGCCGTCCGCCTCGCGAAGCCGGGCGCGCAGCCGCCAGGCGCCGGCGAGCGCGGGATCGAGCGCGAGCGCCGCGCCGGCCCGCTGCTCCGCATCCTCGCGCCGGCCCTGCTCGGCGAGCGCCTCGGCGAGTGCCAGCAGGTCGGCGGCGGCCGGACGGGCGTCGGGATGATCGACCCAGGCCGTGCAGATCTCGCACCAGCGTTCGCGCTCGCCGGCGGTCGCGAGCACGGCCGCCCAGCGCCCGAGGTCGTCGGCGCCGAGCGTCCCGAGCCGGTGTGCTTCGCCGTAGGCGTCGGCCGCGCGGGCCGGATCCGGCGCCTGCCGGTGCGCGATCGCAGCGATCGACAGCCACAGCGCGCGGCGGCGGGGCGGGTCGGCGTCGCCGAGCAGCTCGAGCTCCTCGGCGAGGAGCGCGAGCGCGCGCGGGAAGGCGGCGGTGGCCTGCATGATCTCCTGGAGCATGCGAAGCGCCGTCAGCTCGTCGGGCTCGGCCGCGCGCGCTGCGAGCAGCGCCTGCTCGGCGCCGGCGGCGTCACCGAGAGCCTGCCAGCGCACCCGCCCGAGGCGCCGCCACCGCTCGGCCGGCGATCCCAGGCCGCGGGCGAGCTCGGCTTCGAGAGCGCGTGCCAGCTCGGGCCAGTCGCGGGCGCGCTCGGCGCAGCGCCGCAGGCCGCTCCAGCCTTCGGCTGCGTCGGGGTCGAGGCGCAGGAGCTCGCGCCACGCGTCGGCAGCAGCCGCGGGCAGCCCGAGCCGCTCCTCGCGCAGCCGCGCGAGCTCGGTCCAGGCGGCGCAGCGCTCCGCTTCCTCGGGAGCACGCCCCGCCCATGCGAGCAGCCGTCGCGCCCGCTCGCCGGCGTCGCCTTCGGCGCGCAGCAGCGCCAGCAGCAGCCGGTGGTCTTCGCCGGCCGCTTCCGGGTCGTCGGCCAGCGCGCGGGCGTGTGCGAGCGCGCGATCGTGACGGGCGTGCCGCCACCAGGCGCGGGCGAGCTCCCGGCGGAGCGCGCGGGCACGCTCCGCGGGCAGCGTGGTGGTGGCGAGCTCCTCCTCGGCGAGCGCGATCCAGTCCTCTTCGCAGCGCGCGACGCGGAACGCGTCGCTGGCCGGCGCGAGCCGCGCGGCGCGCTCCGGTCCGGTCGGGGTCGCGAGCGCGGTGCGCCACAGCGCGGCAGCGGGCTCCAGCTCCCCGAGCGCGCTCGCAAGCGGCGCTGCTTCGGCCGCGAGCGCAGCCCGCAGCGAAGCCGTGCGCGCGTGGGCGATGCGTGCGAGCAGCACCTCCAGGCGCTCCCGCGTGCGGCCGGCGGTCGCGTGCAGCCGGTCGAGCTCCGCGAGCAGGCCGGGGTCGCCCGGATCGTCCGCGAGCGCGGCCTCGAACGCGAGCCGCGCCCCTTCCGGTGACCCGAGCGTTCCGGCGAGCAGGGCGGCGCGTTCGCGCTGGAGCGCGGCCCGCCAGGCCGGCGCGGGGGCGCAGCGCGCAGCCTCCGCGAGCGCCCGCTCGCACGCTGCGGGGCGCCCGGTCCGGCGGTGGAGGGCCGCGATCGCCTCCCACAGGGCGGGATCGCCGGGAACCTCGGCGACCAGCCGCGCGAGCCAGCTCGCGAGCGCTTCGGGTCGCGCCGTGGCGGCGAGATCCGCGCCGTGGGCGGCCAGCTCCGCGCGCGCGTGGCCCCGTGCGCTGCGCCACTCGCCATGGAGCTCGGCGAGCGCCTCTTCGGGGCGGCCCAGCGCCTCGAGGGCGCGGCGCAGGGCGTGACGCACGCCCGGCTGCTCGGGCTCGAGGAGCAGCGACTCGCGCCAGGCGCGCAGCGCCTCCTCGGGCCGCCCGAGCGGGCCGGCGAGCAGCTCGGCGCAGCGCCACCAGCAGCGCGCGCGCGCCGACCCCGTGGCGGGATCCGAGGCGGCCTGCTCGAGCAGGGCAGCGGCCTCGTCGAGCCGGCCGAGCCCGGAGGCGAGGGCGATCGCGCGCTCGCGTGGCTCCCCGGCCCCCGGGTCGAGGCGGCACAGCGCGAGCCAGTGCTCGAGGGCTCGGGCGGGCGCGGCGAGCGGACCTTCGTAGAGCTCGGCGAGCTCGCGGCGCAGGGCGGGGGCGTGGGCTCCCGCGCGGCGCAGCGCGAGCTCGAGCTGCGGCGCGAGGCGCGCGGCCTCGCCCCGGGCGCGCAGCAGCTCGCAGAGCGCGCTGCGCGCGTCGTCGGCGTCGGGCGCGTCGGCGAGGACCGCCTCGAAGGCCTGCTCGGCGCCCTGCGCATCGCCGGTGGCGTGCAGGGCGCCGCCGAGGCGCTGGCGCCAGCGTGCCCGCTCCCGCGGGTCGGTGGCGAGCTCGGCGCGCGCATCGGCCAGCGCGGCCAGCTCGTGGTGCCGGCCGGATTCGGTGTAGAGCGCAGCCAGCCGCTCGGCGTCGGCGTCGGCATGGGCGCCGACGGCCGGAGCGGACTCCAGGAGCGCGACGGCCTCGTCGCGCCGGCCGAGCCTGCCGGCGAGCAGGTCGGCGAGCCGGCGGCGCAGGTCGGCGGCGCGTTCGGCGTCGGGCGGGCGGTCGCCGAGCCGCTCGAGCCGTTCGCGCAGGAGCGCGGCCGCCTCGTCGAAGCGATCGTTGGCCTCGCAGTGCGCGAGCAGCCCCTCACCGGCCACCGGGTCCCCCGGTGCGAGCGCGAGCACACGGCGCCAGTGGTCGGCCGCGCGCTCGCCGTCGCCGAGCTGCTCGGTGGCAACGCGCGCGGCCTGCGCGTGGAGCGCGAGACGGCGCGCGTGGAGCTCGGGGTCGTCGCCGGCGTTCGCCAGCGCCGAGAGCTCCCCCTCGAAGGCGCGCAGGCATTCGGCCGGCTGGCTCTCCTCGTCGTAGAGCGCGGCGAGCCGGTGCCAGGGCCCGGGATGCTCGGGTGCGACGCCGATCGCCATCTCGAGGTGCCGGCGCGCGCGTCCGATGTCCCCGAGCCGGGCCTCCGCCAGGTCGGCGATCCGCATGTGCAGCAGCCACCCGGGGCCCGCCGTGCTGTGCTCGGCGCGCGCCTCGAGCCGCTCGCAGAGCGCGGGGTAGTCGCCGGTGCGCTCGAGCAGCGCGTCGAGGCGGCGCTCGACCTCCTCGGCGGCGGCGGGCGGCAGCGCGGCGTCGGCGAGCGCTTCCCAGGCGCGGCGCGCCTCGTCGGGGCGGTCGAGTGCCGCGTCGAGCAGGCGCGCGCGCTCGAGCTCGATGCGGGTGCGCGCGTCGCCCTCGCTCGTGCGGGCCGCGCGCTCGCGGAGTGCGTCCGCGAGCAGCTCGGGGTCGCCGGCGGCACGGGCGCTTCGCTCCCAGCCCTCCAGCACCTCCTCGCTCCGTTCGCCCTCGCGGTGGAGCTCGCGCCAGGCGTGCGCGGCCTCGGCCGGGCGCCCGCCGCGGTCGAGTGCGCGCGCGCGCCGCAGCGCGATCGAGCGCGAGCCGGCCGGGGTGCCGAGCTCGTCGAGCAAGGCGAGCGCGTCCTCGAAGCGCTCCGCCTCCGCGAAGGCGTCGAGCAGCGCCTCGAGCGAGGCGAGGTCGCTCGGGTCGTGGCGGAGCGCGGCGCGCCAGGCGTCGAGTGCGGCGTCGGCGCGGCCCTCCGCGGCGTGCAGCCAGCCGAGGCGGCGCTGGTTCGCGCCGCGGGCGGCGCCCGCGAGCAGGTCGTCGAGGCGCTCCAGCACGAGCGACAGCTCATCGGTGTCGCCGAGATCCTCGAGCTGGCGCGCGAGGCGCTCGAGCGCCTCGCGCGGCGCGGGCGAGAGCGCGGCGTGCCGGCGCAGCGCCGGGAGCGCCTCCTCGCCGCGGCCGAGGGCGTCGAGCCGGCGGGTGAGCTCCGGCGCGAGGACCTCGAGGCGGGCCAGGCCGGCCCGGGGCGCCTCGGCGATCCAGGCCGCGAGGAGGGTTTCGTCGTCGGTGCCGGCGGCGGTGCGCGCGGCGCCGTCGTGGGCCGCGGCGCAGCCGGGGTCGGCGGCCAGCGCCGCCGCGAACGAGGCGTTCGCCGCCACCGGGTCAACGCCCTCGGCCTGGAGGACGCCGGCGGCGCAGAGCAGCTCGGCGCGGCGCACCGGCGCGGCCCGCTCGGCGGCGCGCGCGTAGGTGGCCAGGAGAGCGGCGGGCCGCTCGAGCTTGCGCAGCGTGCGCTCGAGGGCGGCGAGCGCCTGCGGATGGCCCGGGTCGAGGTCGAAGGCCATCTGGTAGGCGGAGCCGGCGGCCGCCACGTCGTCGAGCGTCTCGTGCAGGGCGCCGAGCTGCAGCAGGTGCTCGATGCGCTCCGCGGGGTCGCCGGCGAGTGCCGCCAGCCGTTCCAGGACCTCGATGCGCTCGAGCTCGTGGTGGCCGGCCTCGAGCGCGTCGGCGTAGGCCGCGAGCGCGTCCGGGTCCGTGGGGCGTTCGGCGGCCGCGTCGCGCAGCCGCGCGAGCAAGGCGTCGCTCGGCGGCTCCGGCGGCTCGCCGCCGAGCCCCAGGTCCGCCCAGCTCGGGATCTCCGCGCCGAGCTCCATCGCCCGCTCGAGGTGCCACGTCCGTCCTCCGGTGTCGCCGGCACGGCCTGCGGCCTCGGCGAGCGCCAGGTGTACGTCTCCGCTCTCCACGAAGTCCGCGGCGCGCTGCAGCCACGCCCGCGCGGCGCCCGGATCCGCACCGCTCGCGAGCAGCGCGCGGCCGGCATCGAGCGCGATCGCGGCGCGGGCGGGCGCATCCCCGGCCAGCGCGAGCCGCCGTTCGGCCAGCGCCGCCAGCGCATCCCCGCGTCCGAGCGCGCGGAGCACCCCGGCCATCGCGTCGAGCCACTCCGGCTCCTCGGGCGCCGCCTGGTGTGCGGCCTCGTAGACGGCGAGCGCGCGCGCCGGGTCGCCAAGCCCGTCGGCGAGCAGCCGCCCGAGCTCCCGCCAGGCCCGCACCCGCTCGCGCCCTTCGCCGAGCGCGAGCGAGAGCGCCTGCTGCCAGCGCTGGGCGGCCTCCTCCAAGCGTCCGGCGCGCTCGAGGGCCTCGCCGATACCGAGCCATGCGCGCTGCGACCCCGCGTCGGCGGCCAGCGCCTGCTCGAAGGCCTCGGCGGCGAGCGCAGGCTCGCCGCCGCGCAGCGCGCCCTCGCCGACCTCCGCCAGCAGCGCCGCGCGTTCGGTCGGCCGCGACACGCCGACGGCCTCGCGCATGGCGAGCGCAAGCGCCTCCTGCCAGCGGCCACTCGCGGCGCAGCGCCCGCGCAGGCGGCGCAACGCCGGCGCGAAGCGCGGATCGATCTCGAGCGCCTGGCGGTGGCACCGCTCCGCCCGCTCCGGGTCGAGGCCCGCCTCGTCGAGCGCGTGCCCCATGCGATAGAGCAGCCGCGCGCCGTCGATCGCCGGGCGGGTCGCCGCGGTGGCCGCGAGATGGCGCTCGTAGATCGGGACGAGCGCGCTCCAGTCGCCTTGCAGGAAGAGATGCTCCTCGAGCGCCTCGAAGGTGGCGCGATCGGCAGGATCGCTCGCGAAGCGTTCGCGCAGGCGCTCGAGCGGCGTCGTCAAGGAGGCGGGTCCCTCTCCGGTGCGCAGGAAGCGCGCACAAGTCGGCCTCTGATCGACCGGGACGGCCCGCGGCTTGATGCCCGCCCGCACCGCCCGGCCCCGGATCGGAGCCGGGGGGGATTCCCGGCGCCCCGGGTCCCGATCCTGGATCCCCGCCCCGATTCCCCCTTTTTGCCGCCTGGCCCCCCCGCTGATAGGTTTGGCCGTCCCCTCCGGCCCGACGAACCTGCCTCCGACCGCGAGGCCCCTTCCCGGATGCCCGCCGAACTCGCCCAGGAGCCGCCGCAGCGCAGCGAAGCGCCGGAAGCGCTGCGTTTTCCGCTACCCCCCGGTGCCGGCGTGACCGAGGCCGAGCGCCGCCGGCGCCGCCGCGAGATCTGGCTCTCGAGCCTGCTGGTGCTGGCGATCGGCGGGATCGTGCTCGGGCAGCAATGGGCATCGGCGCCCCGCCGCGCGCCGTCGGCGGCGTCCTCGGCGCTGTTCCTGCTGCTCAACGCGGTCAACGTGTTCCTGATCTTCCTGCTGGTCTACCTGGTCGCGCGCAACCTCGTGAAGCTGGTCTTCGAGCGCCGCCGCGGCGCGCTCGGCTCGCGGCTCAACCTGAAGTTCGTGCTCTCGTTCGCGATCGTCGCCAGCGTGCCGACGGCGGTGCTGTTCCTGGTCTCGTCGGCGATCGTCGGCAACTCGATCGACACCTGGTTCAGCCTCCAGATCGACCGCACGCTCGACGAGAGCCGGCGCGTTGCGGAGGTGTACTACCAGTCGGAGGCGGACGACGCGCTGCGCTTCGGGCGTCGCATCGCCGAGCAGATCGCCGAGCACCGGCTGCTCTCCGAGAGCGAGGCGCCCGAGCCGCTGGCGGACTTCGTGCAGCGCAAGCAGAGCGAGTACGGGCTCGGTGTGGTCGAGGTGTTCGGACCCGGCGGCGAGGAGCGCGTGGTCGCGGTGAACCCCGAGATCCCGACCGCGAGCTTCTCGCGCGGCGACAGCGAGCTCGTGCGCTCGGCCCTGCGCGGCATCGCGACCTCGCGGGTCGAGGAGGCCACCGGTGGGAGCGTGATCCGTGCGGCCGTGCCGATCGAGACCCCGCTCGAAGCCGGGCCGGCGGCCGGCGCGGTGGTGGTGAACCACTTCGTGCCCTTCGCCCTGGCGCAGAAGATCGAGCAGATCCGCGAGGCGCACGACGACTACCGGGAGCTCCAGCCCTACGCCGGCCACATCGAGCGGATCTACCGGCTCGAGCTGCTGCTCTTCTCGCTGGTCGTGCTGCTCTTCGCCGTCTGGTGGGGCTTCCGGATGGCCAAGGGCGTGACGACCCCGATCCGCGCCCTGGCCGAGGGCACCGCCCAGGTGGCGCGCGGCAACCTCGACGTCGCGGTCGAGGAGCAGAGCGACGACGAGGTCGGCTTCCTGGTCCGCTCGTTCAACCGCATGACCCGCGACCTGCGCGACGCCCGCGACGGGCTCGAGCGCACCAACGCCGAGCTCGAGCGGCGGCGCAGCTACACGGAGGTGGTGCTGCGCAACGTGGGCGCCGGCGTGGTGTCCCTGGACGCGCAGGGCCGCATCCTCACCATCAACCCCTCGGCGCAGCGGCTGCTCGGGGTGCCGCCCGGGGTCGGGGTGGCGGGCCGCGAGCTGCTCGAGGTGGTGCGGGCGCCCGAGCAGCTCGAGATGGTGCGCGAGCTGGCCGGTCGCCTGCGTGCGGGCGTCCGCGAGAGCATCCGCCGCCAGGTGCAGATCCCGTCCGGCGAGGAGACGCTGACCCTGCTCGTGACCGTGACGCTGCTCAAGGACGAGGAGGGCCGCGTGCTCGGCACCGTCGTGGTCTTCGACGACTACACGCAGCTCGTGAAGGTGCAGCGCATGGAGGCGTGGCAGGAGGTGGCGCGCCGGATCGCCCACGAGATCAAGAACCCGCTGACCCCGATCCAGCTCTCTGCGCAGCGCATCCGCCGCCGCTTCGGCCCGCGCTTGCGCGACGCCGAGGACGCCCGGGTGTTCGACGAGTGCGTGGACGCCATCACGAGCCAGGTCGAGGGGTTGAAGCTCCTCGTGAACGAGTTCTCGAACTTCGCGCGGCTGCCCGCCGCGAGCCCCGTGCCCGGCGACCTGAACCGCCTGGTGCGCGAGGCGGTGGCCCGGTACGAGGGGGTCGACGGGGTGCGGCTCGAGACCGATCTCGAGCCGGCCCTGCCGCCGGTCGAGGTCGATCGCGAGCAGATCGCGCGCCTGCTCACGAACCTGATCGACAACGCCCTCGCGGCCGTGCGCGAGCGCGCCGCCGGGGAGCCCGGCTTCACCGGCTGCGTCGCGCTGCGCACCGTCTACGACGCGCCGCTGCGCGCGGCGCGGCTCGAGGTGGTGGACGACGGCGTGGGCATCCGCCCCGAGGACCGCCGGCGCGTCTTCGAGCCCTACTTCTCGACCAAGCCCCACGGTACCGGCCTCGGGCTGGCGATCGTCTCGCGCATCGTCGCCGACCACCGTGGCTACGTGCGCATCCACGACGCGGCCCCGCGCGGCGCGCGCGTGATCGTCGAGCTGCCGGTCTCCGCCGAGGGCCGCCACCTGCGCCCGAAGGCGGACGAGCACGCCGCGTGACCCGGGGAAGGCCATGGGCCGCGTCCTGATCGTCGACGACGAGGAGAGCATCCGCCGCTCGCTCGGGGGCCTGCTCTCCGACGAGGGCTGGCAGGTCGACGCGGCCGGCGACGGCGAGGCGGCGCTCGCGCGCCTGCGCGAGGACGCCGGCGGCTTCGACGTGGTGCTGCTCGACATCGCGATGCCCGGCCGCGACGGGCTCGCCGTGCTCGAGGAGCTGCGCGCCGGCGACCCCGAGCTCCCGGTCGTGATGATGAGCGGCCACGGCACGATCGAGACCGCGGTGCGCGCGACCCGGCTCGGCGCCTTCGACTTCGTCGAGAAGCCGCTGTCGGCAGAGAAGCTGCTCCTGGTCCTCCAGCACGCGGTCGACCGGCGCCGGCTGGCCGCCGAGAACCGCCGCCTGCGCGCCGAGGCGCTGCGCGCCCACGAGATCGTGGGCAGCTCGGAGCCGATCACGCGGCTCAAGCAGCAGATCGCCCAGGCGGCGCCCACCAACGGCTGGGTCCTGATCACCGGCGAGAACGGCACGGGCAAGGAGCTGGTGGCGCGCCAGATCCACCTGCAGAGCCGGCGCGCGGCGGAGCCCTTCGTCGAGGTGAACTGCGCGGCGATTCCCGAGGAGCTGATCGAGTCGGATCTGTTCGGGCACGAGAAGGGCGCCTTCACCGGTGCGATCGCGCGCAAGCTCGGCAAGTTCGAGATGGCCCACCACGGGACGGTGCTGCTCGACGAGATCGCCGACATGTCGCTGAAGACGCAGGCGAAGGTGCTGCGCGTGCTCCAGGAGTCCAAGTTCGAGCGCGTGGGCGGCAACGAGCCGATCGAGGTGGACGTGCGCGTGATCGCCGCCACCAACAAGGACCTCGAGAAGGAGATCGCCGCGGGCGCGTTCCGCGAGGACCTCTACTACCGGCTCGCCGTGCTGCCCTTCCACGTGCCGTCGCTGCGCGAGCGCCGCGAGGACATCCCGGTGCTGGTGCGCGCCTTCGTCGAGGAGTTCTGCGCCGAGGCCGGCACCCGCGCGAAGACCGTGACGCCGCGCGCGTTGCAGGTGCTCCAGGCCTACCCGTGGCCCGGCAACGTGCGCGAGCTGCGCAACCTGATGGAGCGCCTGGTGCTGATGACGCCGGGCCCGCGCATCCAGCCCGAGGACCTGCCGGAAGGCGTGCGGGTGGTGGCGGCGCGCGAGGAGGGCGGCACCGCCGGGACGCTCGACGAGGCGCGCCGGGCCTTCGAGCGCGAGTTCCTGGTCACGAAGCTCCGCGAGCACGGCTGGAACGTCTCGCGCACCGCCGAGGCGGTCGGGCTCGCGCGCGAGAGCCTCTCGCGCAAGATCCGCGCGCTGCGCATCGAGACGCCGCGTGGGGGCGCCTGAGCCGGGCGCTGGCGGCGCCTGGCTCGTCACGCGCGCCGCGCCCGGGGAGGCGCCGGCGCTCGCGGCGCTCGGTGCCGGCGCGCTGGCGCACGGCTGGTCGGCCGAGGCGCTCGCGGGCGAGCTCGCGCGCCCCGACGCCCGCGTCTACGCGTTGCGCGGGCTGCCCCGAGGGCCCGTGGCCGGCTTCCTCCTCGCGCGCCACGGCCCGGGCGAGCTGCACGTGCTCCTGATGGCGGTGGCGCCGGCGCGGCGCCGCTGCGGCGGGGGCGGTGCGCTGCTCCGGGCCGCGCTCGCCGAGGCCCGTGCCGCCGGCCTCGCCGCCGCGCACCTCGAGGTGCGCGCCGGCAACCGCGCGGCGCTCGCGCTCTACGCGCGGCACGGCTTCCTCGCGGTCGGCCGCCGGCCCCGCTACTACGAGGGCCGGGAGGACGCCATCCTGATGAGCCGGCGCCTCGAGGAGGAGCCCGCCTTGACCGCAGCCCGGCCGCTCGCGATCCGCGCCGACGCCGAGGTCCGCGCCAACGGCCCGGAAGGGGCCGCGCGGGCGGGCGGGGGCCGCCGGCTGGTGCTCGGCGTCGCGGGCTGGCCGGGCTCCGCGCCCGGGCAGTTCGCGATGCTCTCGCCCGGCGCGACCGGCGCCGCCCCGCGCTTCGACCCGCTGCTGCCCCGCCCGATGGCGGTCTACCGCGCGGCGCCCGAGCCGGGCGGCGCGGAGGTCGAGATCCTCTACAAGGTGGGCGGGCGCGGGACGCGGCTGCTGGCCGACGCGCGTCCCGGCGAACGGGTGCGGCTGGTCGGCCCGCTCGGGAGCGGCTTCGCGCTGCCGGCCGCGGGCCAGCGCGCGCTGCTCGTCGGGGGCGGGACCGGCATCGCCTCGCTCCACGGCCTCGCGCGGGCGGCGCGGGCGCGCGGGCCGGTGGCCGTGCTGCTCGGCGCGCGCCACGAGGGCGAACTCATGGGGCGCGCCGACTTCGCCGCGCTCGGCGTCGACCTGCGGATCGCGACCGAGGACGGCAGTGCGGGCCGCCGCGGCCTCGTGACCGCGCTGCTCGAGGAGGCGCTCGCGGAGCCCGGGGCGGGGGGCGAACAGGTCTACGCCTGCGGTCCGACCCCGATGATGCGAGCCGCGGCGGCGATCGCCGCGGCCCACGGGCGCCGCTGCGTGGTGTCGCTCGAGAACACGATGGCCTGCGGCTTCGGCGTCTGCCTCGGCTGCGCGGTGCCGCGCGCGGGCGGTGGCTTCGCGCTGGTCTGCCGCGACGGCCCCGTGCTCGACGCTGCCGCGGTCGCGTGGGAGGCGCTGCCGTGAGCACGCCCCCCGTCGACACCGCCGTCGACCTCGGTGGGATCGCGCTGCGCAATCCCGTCCTGACGGCCTCGGGGACCTTCGGCTACGGCAGCGAGCTCGCGCCGTTCTTCGACCTGACCCGGATCGGCGGCATCGTCGCGAAGAGCCTCACCCTCGAGCCCCGCAGCGGGAACCTGCCGCCACGGATCGCCGAGACGCCGGCCGGGATGCTCAACGCGATCGGCCTCGAGAACGTCGGCGTCGACGCCTTCGTCGCCGACAAGCTGCCCCTGCTGCCGGACGGGATCGCAGTCGTCGCCAGCGTCTTCGAGACCGAGATCGAGCGCTACACCGAGGTGTGCAAGCGCCTGACCGGCGTACCGAAGGTGGCGGGTCTCGAGATCAACGCCTCCTGCCCGCACGTGAAGAGCGGCGGGATCGAGTTCGGGCAGCGCCCCGAGCTGCTCGGGCGCCTCGTGCGCGAGACGCGGCGCGCGAGCGCGCTGCCGCTGCTCGTGAAGCTCTCGCCGAACGTGACCGACATCCGGGAGATGGCGCGCGTCTGCGAGGGGGAGGGCGCCTCCGGCCTCTCGCTGATCAACACGCTCCAGGCCCTCGACGTCGACCTCGCCACGCGCCGGCCCGTGCTGCGCAACGGGCTCGGCGGCCTCTCGGGGCCCGCGATCCGGCCGGTGGCGCTGCGCATGGTCTGGCAGGCCGCCCAGGCGGTGCGGATCCCGATCTGCGGGATCGGCGGGATCGTGACGGCCGAGGACGCCCTCAAGTTCCTGGTCTGCGGGGCCCGCGCGGTCCAGGTCGGCACGGCCAGCTACCTGAACCCGATGGCGGCCGCCGAGGTCGCCGAGGGGATCGCCGCCTACGCCGCGGCGCAGGGCTGCGCGCGGGTGGCCGATCTGGTCGGGACGCTCGAGATGCCCGGGGTCCGCTGAGGACCCGGAAGCCCTCCGGGGGAGCCTGCATCCCAGCTTGCCTCGGGGGGAGAATTCGGATAAGGTGCGGCCACTTGCGCGTCCGCCTACGGGTGGATCCGGAAGGTGTGCTGCGGATCGCTGTTGTCGTTCAGGGCGGACCCGGTGTCCGCCCTTCTGTTTCCAGGCTCCGGTCTCCTGGCCTGCGCGTTCCAAGAGCTCGAGAAGATCCCATGTACCGCGACATTCCCGACACCCTGCGTGCCGTCGTAGAGCCGATCGTGCTCGGCCACGGCCTCGAGCTCGTGGACGCGGAGATCCTCTCCGGTCCCGGTGGGCTCGTGGTGCGCGTGGTCGTGGATACGCCGGAGGGCGACGGCCGGGTGGCGATCGAGCGTTGCGCCGACGTGTCGCGGGAGATCGGCACCGGGCTCGACGCCGAGGGCGCGTTTGCCCGCGGCTACCGGCTCGAGGTGGCCTCGCCGGGTCTCGACCGGCTGCTGGCACGCGAGAAGGACTTCGCCGCCGCCCGCGGCGCCGAGGTGAAGATCGAGACGCGCCGCCCGGTCGGGGGGCGCCGCCACTTCCGCGGCGAGCTGCTGGCCTTCGAGGACGGCGTCGCGCGCGTGCGGGTGGACGGCGCCGACCACGCCGTGCCCTTCGACGAGGTGGCCCGCGCCCGCCAGGTCTACCACTTCACGCCGGCGGACTTCAGCAAGCCGCCGCGAGCGGCTCGCCGGGCCGGGGGAGCGTCATGATCCCGCTCAAGCGCGAAATCGACCAGATCGCCAAGGACAAGGGCATCGACCGCAAGGTGATCGTCACCGCCGTCGAGGAGGCGATGCTGCAGGCCGCTCGGCGCCGCTTCGGCAACGAGAAGGAGATCGAGGCCCGCTTCAACGACGAGACCGGCGAGGTGGAGCTCTTCGAGTTCCGCACCGTCGTCGAGCACATCACCGACCGCGACACCCAGGTGCTGGTCGCGAAGGCACGCGAGCTCGACCCCGAGGTCGAGGTGGGCGACGAGATCGGCGTCAAGCTCGACACCGAGGGCTTCGGCCGGATCCTCGCCCAGACCGCCAAGCAGGTGATCATCCAGCGCGTGCGCGAGGCCGAGCGCGGCATCGTCTTCGACGAGTACAAGGACCGCAAGGGCGAGGTGGTGAACGGGATCGTGCGCCGCTTCGAGAAGGGCTCGCTGATCGTGGACCTCGGCCGGGCCGAGGCCCTGCTGCCTGCCAAGGAGCAGGTGCCGCGCGAGAGCTACCGCCCGGGCGACCGGATCCGCGCCTACGTGATCGACGTCAACAAGGAGGCGAAGGGCCCGCAGATCATCCTGTCGCGCGCCTCGATCGACTTCCTGACCAAGCTGTTCGCCGGCGAGGTGCCCGAGATCTACGAGGGCATCGTCACGATCGAGTCGTCGGCCCGCGAGCCGGGCGTGCGCTCGAAGATCGCCGTGGCCTCGCGCGACAGCGACGTGGACCCGGTCGGCGCCTGCGTCGGCATGAAGGGCAGCCGCGTGCAGGCGGTCGTCCAGGAGCTGCGCGGCGAGCGGATCGACATCGTGCCGTGGAGCCCGGATCCGGCCCGCTACGTGTGCAGCTCGCTCTCGCCGGCGCAGGTGTCGAAGGTGATCATCGACGAGGCGGCGAAGTCGATGGACGTGATCGTGCCCGACGACCAGCTCTCGCTCGCGATCGGCCGCAAGGGCCAGAACGTGCGGCTCGCGGTGCAGCTCACCGGCTGGCGCATCGACATCAAGAGCGAGTCGAAGATGCGCGAGATCGCGGGCTGGCTCGCCCAGGCGGTGTCGGTCGTGGACGGCTGGGGCGAGCCCGAGGCCGAGATCCTGCTCAACCAGGGGATCACCTCGCTCGATGACCTGGCCGCCGTGCCGGCCGAGCTCCTGCTCCAGCTGCCCGGCATCGACGAGGCCGGCGCGCAGGCGGTGAAGCGCAGCGCCGCGGAGCTCGCGGCGGAGCAGCGGCGCCGCGAGGCCGAGGCCGCCGAGGCGGCCCGGGCCGCGGAAGCGGCGGCCGCCGCCGAGGCGGCGGCGCCCGCGCGGGCTGCCGGGGAGCAGGAGAGCTAGTGTCCTGTGTCGGAAGTTCGCCGTCGAAGTCTCGAGCCGTCGCGGGCGGCTGGGTGTGCACCGAGATCGCGGCTACGGGCCGCTCGCAAGGCGCGCGACCGAGCCATGGCCGTCGC
>JAPSFT010000032.1 GCA_035063765.1 Deltaproteobacteria bacterium | reverse complement strand
GCGCGGGGGGTGGGGCGGTTGCGGGGACTGACCGGGCGATCCGGCGAATCGCCGGATCGCCGGGTCTGTCCCCGCTTATGACCTGATCCGCCACACCCCCAGCCGACAGTGGGGTATCCCTCCCGGAGTCCCCCCATGCACCGCCGCGCCTTCCAGCTCTTCTTCTCACCGAGCGACCTGAGCGAGTACCTCCGCTCGCCCTTCGCCACCTGGATGAGCCGCTACGCGCTCGACCACCCGGAGGCACGGCCGGCGGCGGACGCGGGCGACCCGGCGTCCCTGCCCGGCTACGGGGAGCTCCTGAAGCGCCGCGGCTTCGAGCACGAGGCGCGGGTGCTCGAGCGGCTGCGCGGCGAGGGCCGGCAGGTGCTCGCGCTCGAGCCGCACGACCCGAAGGGGCCTGCGCACACGCGCGAGGCGATGCAGGCGGGCTACGAGCTGATCTACCAGGCCCATCTCGAGGCCGCGCCCTTCGCGGGGATCGCGGACTTCCTGGTGCGCGTGCCGGGGGCGTCTCGGCTCGGCGACTTCCACTACACGGTGTGGGACGCGAAGCTGGCGCGCCGGGCGCGGCCTTCGCACTGGCTCCAGCTCTGCTGCTACGCGGACCTCCTGGAGGCGGTCCAGGGCGTGCGGCCGGCGGAGCTCCGGGTCGAGCTAGGCGACGGGAGCCACGAGACGCTGCGCAGCGAGGAGGTGTTCGCCTTCTACCGCGCGCTGCGGGCCTCGTTCGAGGCCTTCCTCGCGGGCTGGACGCCGGACGGCGCGCCGCTCCCCGATCCCGCGGCCGACCACGGGCGCTGGCAGGAGGAGGCGGAGCGGCGGCTCGCGGCGTGCGACCACGTGAGCCTCGTCGCGGGCTGCACGGCGGCGCAGCAGCGGCGGCTCGCGGCGGCCGGGATCGAGACCCTGACGGGGCTCGCGGGCGCGACGCGCGCCCGTGTTCCCGGGATCGACGAGCGCACCTTCGCCCGCCTGCGCGAGCAGGCGCGCCTCCAGCGCGACTCCGCCGCGGCGCCGCCCCCGCCGCGCCACCGCGTGCTCGCGCCCGGCGAGGGGGAGGCCGGGCGTGGCCTGGCGCTCCTGCCTCCGGCCTCGCCCGGCGACGTGGCCTTCGACCTCGAGGGCGACCCGCTCGAGCAGGACGGCCTCGAGTACCTGTGGGGCGTCGTGTACCGGGGCGAGGACGGGATGCCCGCCTACCACGCCTGGTGGGCGCACGACGCAGCCGCCGAGCAGCGCGCCTTCGCGTCGTTCCTCGACTGGCTGGTGGAGCGCCGGCGGCGCTTCCCGGACCTGCGCGTCTACCACTACGGCGGCTACGAGGTCGCGGTGCTGCGGCGCCTCGCCGGGCGCTACGCCGTCCGCGAGGAGGCCCTCGACGAGCTGCTCCGCGGCCAGGTCTTCGTCGACCTCTACGCGCTCGTGCGTCACGGCGTGCGGATCGGGGAGCCGCGCTACTCGCTGAAGAACGTGGAGCGCCTCTACCGGGCGCCGCGCGCGGGCGCCGTCCAGGGCGGGATGGAGTCGGTGGTGGTGTACGACGCCTGGCGCCAGGCCGGCGAGCCGGCCGACCCCGGAGCCTCGCCGCTCCTGCGCCGGATCCGCGACTACAACGAGGAGGACTGCCGCTCGACCTTCGAGCTCGCGGGCTGGCTGCGCGGGCAGGCGGGCGCGGCCGGGATCGGCTTCCAGCCGCTCGGGCGCCGCGAGCAGGACGAGCGGCCCCCGAGCGAGGCGCGCGAGGCGCGCCGCGGGCGCCGCGCGCTGGCCGAGCGGATGCTGGCGCGGATCCCCGCGAGCGAGGCCGAGCGCGCGGCCGACGGGGAGCGCTGGGGCGTCCAGGAGCTCCTGGCGCAGCTCCTCGAGTTCCACCACCGCGAGGCGCGACCCGCGTGGTGGGAGCTCTTCGAGCTGGCCGGGCTGCGCGAGGACGAGCGCTTCGAGCAGCTCGCGTGCCTCGCGGGGCTGCAGCGCACGCCGCGCCCGCCCTTCGCGCTCCAGCAGTCGCTCGGCTTCGAGTACGCCTTCGACCCGGCGCAGGACTCGCGCATCGCCGCCGGCGACGGCGGCCGCCTCGCGCAGTGCCTCGACGCCCAGGTGTCGGTGGCCGAGCTCGACGAGCGCGCGGGCCGCATCGTGCTCAAGATCTCGCCCGACAAGCTCGCGAAGGCGGGGCTCGCGGCGCTGCCAGAGCGGGTCTGCCTGATCCGCTTCGACTACCGCGGCACGGAGGTCATCGAGGAGGCGATCGGCACGCTCGCCGAGCGCTTCCACGCGTCGGGCGACCTGCCGCCCGCGCTCCGCGATCTCCTGCTCCGCCGCCCGCCCCAGATCCGCGGCCACGAGTGTGGCGCCCCGGTCCGCCGCGCCGGCGAGCCGCTCGCCGGCGCCTTCCTGCGTGCGGCCCGCGGCCTCGACGGCTCGCTCCTCTGCGTGCAGGGCCCGCCGGGCTCCGGCAAGACGACCGAGAGCGCGCGCGTGATCCTGGCACTGCTCGACGCGGGCCGCACCGTCGGCATCACCTCGCACAGCCACCGGGCGATCGTGAACCTGATGGAGGCCTGCGCCCGCGAGGCCGGTGGCGCGCTCGCGTGCCTGAAGGTCGGCGGCGACTCCCCCGGCGACGTCCCGCGCTTCGCGGGCGCCCGCCACCTCGCCAGCTCGAGCGGCGTCGCCGCCAGTCTCGCCACGACGCCCCTCGTCGGCGCTACGGCCTGGTGCTTCAGCCGCGCCGATCTCGCCGGCCGGCTCGACTACCTCTTCGTGGACGAGGCCAGCCAGGTCTCGCTCGCGAACCTGGTCGGGATGAGCCGCGCGGCGCGCAACCTGGTGCTGGTCGGCGACCAGCTCCAGCTCTCGCAGCCGACCCGCGGCGTGCACCCCGGCGCGAGCGGGCTCTCGGCGCTCGACTACGCGCTGGCCGGCGAGACGATCGTGCCGGCCGAGCGCGGGCTCTTCCTCGAGCGCACGCACCGGCTGCGCCCGGAGATCTGCGCCTACGTGTCGCAGGCCTTCTACGCGGGCCGCCTCGAGCCCGACGCCGGGAACGCGGGCCGCCGCCTGGGCCCGCCGCCCCCAGCCGCCCGCGCCGGCCGCCTCGCCGCCGTCGGCGGCGGGCTCGTCTTCGTGCCGGTCGCGCACCAGGGCAACACCCAGGGCAGCGACGAGGAGGCGGCGGTGGTGGCCGGGCTCGCCTGCGAGCTCCTCGGCCGGCCCTTCACGGACCACGACGGCCGCACCCGACCGCTCGGGCCGGACGATCTGCTCGTGGTCGCCCCCTACAACCTCCAGGTCCGCAAGCTCGAGGCCGCCCTGCCGGCGGGCGTGCGGGTGGGCACGGTCGACCGCTTCCAGGGGCAGCAGGCTCCCGTCGTGCTGGTCTCGATGTGCGCGAGCGAGGCGCAGCTCTCCGCGCGCGGGATCCGCTTCCTCTTCGACCCGAGCCGGCTCAACGTCGCGGTCTCGCGCGCCCAGTGCCTCGCCGTCGTCGTCGGCGAGCCGCGCCTGGCGACGGCGGCGTGCCGGTCGGTGGACGAGATGAAGCTCGTCGACCGCATGTGCAGGCTGCTCCAGACCGCGCAGCGGTGCTGAGAGGGTTGCCGGGAAGCGCCGCCCGCGATGCGCGCGAGCGCGGGCACGAGGAAGGGCCCGCCTCCGCTTCGACTCCGGGGGCGCCCGTCAGCGCGAGCGGGGCGCCGCCGCGGAGGGCACGGCCGGCCCCAGGCCGCGCCGCGCGCGCGCCGCGGCGATGCGCTCGGCGAGCACGGGCTCGGCCGCCTCGAGGAAGGCCCGGTGCCCCGCCGCGTTCCAGTGCATGTCGCCGCGCGGGAGGTAGAGCTCCTCGCCACGCTGTGCGTGCGCCGCCGCCATCGCCCCGGTCGGGTCGACGCAGACCAGCGCGTGGCGGGCGCAGAACGCCGCTATCCGCCGGTCCGGCGCCCGCAGGTCGAAGGCGCCCGGCACGAGGCCGTAGCGGGCCACGGCGAGCTCCCAGTCGCGCGCGTCGATCTGGAAGCGCTGCGGGAAGACCAGCACCGCGCACGGGATCCCGCGCGCGTCGCACTCCTCGCCGAAGCGCACGAGCACCGCGAAGAGCCGCTCCCAGGCGCGCTCCATCTCGGGCGGCGGCTCGCGCAGGAAGACCCCGAGGCCGTTGATGCCGTCGAAGAGGCGCGGCGTCGGCGCGTCGTTGTACGAGGTGCCGATCGCCTCGCGGCCGCCGCGCAGGAGCTGGACGATGCGGCGATCGGCGAGCCAGGCGCGCAGCGGGGAGGCGGGCCGCGGGCGCCACGCGTCCCGGGGCAGCTCGATCGCCTCCACCTGCGCCGGCGTGATCGGGCCCGGGTGGAGCGCGATCCACGACGAGGCGACGTCGTTGCCGAGCGTCACCCCCATCAGCACGAGATCCGGCGCCCAGCCCCATCCCCAGCGCTCGAGCCACTCGACGCCGCGCGGCGGGCTCTCGATGTTCGCGACCAGCACCTCGGTCGGGCCGAAGCGCTCGCTCGCCCATGCCTCGAGGCGCCGCGAGTAGGTGTCCTCCTGCCCGACGCGATAGCCGGCCGTGAACGAGTCGCCGAGGGAGAGCACGCGCAGCACGCCGGGCGCCGGCGCGGGCGTGGCGTCGTGCTCGTTGCGGAAGCCGTGTGCCTCGTTCGTCCAGGGCACCGTGCCGCCGAAACCGTCGCGCACGCGGCCCGAGAAGCCGGGGATGCCACGGCCGCCGGGGCCGAGCGCGGAGCGATGGGTTGCGTCGTAGTCGAGCTCGGCCTTCGCCTGCTGGCGCTGGTGGTCCAGCCAGGCGTCGAGGACGAGCTCGGCGGCGGCGAGCGAGAGCGCGGTCGAGGCGATCAGGGTCGCGGCGGCGAGGAGGGCCTGTCGGCGTCGGTCTGCACGCGGCACCGTCCCGGCTCCCCCGCGGCGCCTCTGCGCCCGCTCCCCTCGCGGCCCGCAACATAGATCCGCGGGGCCGGGCGCGCCGAAGGGCGAGGGCGGCGCGGCGCTCCGACCTGGGCGACGATGCGCGGTTCGCCTCCGGGGAGCCCCGGCCCAGCGGAGGGCCGCCGGCCCGGGTGGGACGCCGCTTCGCGGGAGGTCCGCATGCGGGGCGCCCTTCCTCCCCCGGAGTTCGAGGAGGGCTTCGTTGCGGCACTCACGGGCGCCGGCGCTCCTGGTCCTCGCCGTGCTCGCCCTCGCCTGCGGCGACGGGAGCGAGCGCCGCTGGACCCTCTTCCCCGCGCCCGTCCTCTGGAAGGACGCTCGCCTCGACCTCACCCGGCGCGTGGCGCCCGAGCACCGGGACACCGACGTCCGCGTCCTGTACGCGACGACCCGGGCGCCGGCGCCCGAGGGTGCTCCCGAGCGCTACTCGCGCCGGCCCGACGAAGCCGTGCGGCTCGGGCTCGCCGAGGTCCAGCTCGGCGAGCCGGGATGGAGCTTCGACGACCTCGTTGCGTCGGACCGGGACAGCGCGCCGGACGCGCTGCGCCCGGCGCGCGTCACCCGCGTGACCGAGTTCGGGGTCCGCGGCGAGGGCGGGACCGCGGAGCAGGCCTTCGTCGCGGCGATCGATCGCCAGGTCGCGTCCTCCCCGAGCGGCGAGGCGGTGATCTACGTGCCGGGCTACCGCGTGACCTTCGAGCAGGTCATGGTGCTGATGGGCGGGTGGGGCCACTACCTCGGCCGCTCCTCGGCGGTGATGGCCTTCAGCTGGCCGACGGGCACTTCCGTCTGGAACTACCTGGTCGACTGCCCGCGGGCGCGCGCCTTCGTGCCCGACATCGCGGATCTCGTCGAGCTGGTCGCGACGCGCAGCCAGGCGCGGCGCCTCAACCTGATCGGGTTCAGCTGCGGGGGGCCGCTCCTGGCCGAGGCGCTCGCCCTGCTGCGCGCGCGCCACCCGGACGAGGATCCCGACGCGCTCCAGCGCCGCTACCGGATCGCCAACGCGATCTTCGTGGCGGCGGACGTGGACCTGCAGACCTTCGCCCGCTCGCACCTGCCGGCGCTGCGCGACCTCTCCCGTCGCACCGAGGTGTATCTATCGGAGAACGACGGAGCGCTCTGGTTCGCGGCGCTCCTGGCGCGGGCGTCGCGGATCGGCCGGCCCCGTTTCGAGGAGCTCGAGCGCGAGGAGCTGGAGACGCTGGCCTCCGACGAGCGGCTGGTCGGGATCGACGTCGCGGGCGTGCCCGGGCCCCACGAGCTCGGCGGCATGCGCGGCCACGGCTACTGGGTCGCGAACCCGTGGATCTCGACCGACGTGCTGCTCTCGATGATCTACCCCTTCGACCCGGCCTGGCGCGGCCTCGAGCACGGCCCGGGCCGCGGGCTCTGGACCTTCCCGGACGACTACCCCGAGCGGGTGGGAGCGGCGGTCTACGAAGCCGCGCCGGAGCTCCGGCGGAGCGACCGGCTCGCGCCCCCTCACTCGTCGTCGCGCTGAAGGGGCTCGACCTCGGGGGGCTTCTTCGGGACCGGTGCGTCCGCGGTGGCGGGGGAGGGCTCGGTGGCGGGCGCGAGCATCGGCTTCGGGCGCACCCCGTGGCGGGCCTCGATCGCGCGGTGGATGCCGAGCGCGAGCTCGCGGTGCACGTCGGTCGAGTCCTTGCGCAGGACGTTCGAGAGCACCACCGCGATGTAGTGCAGCGACCGGCCGTCCTCCTCGCTCTCCACGACGGCGATCGAGTTCATGTAGTTCTTGGTGTTGCCGTGGTACTTGCCGCAGTCGAAGCCGGGCTCGGTGCGGCAGCCGTAGAGCGAGCCGGACTTGAAGTAGACGGCCGAGTCGGCGAGCGCGGGCTGCGAGGCGTAGCGGATCCGCACGTCGGAGAGGTAGAGCAGGCGCTTGATCTGGAGGCTCGACCACGGGTCGACGAGCTTGCCCTGCTCCATCCGCACCAGGTAGGTGAGGAGCCCGCGCGGGGTCGAGGTGCTGCCGCTGGTCGGGATGCGCGCCCGGCCGGTGCGGGTGAAGAGGCTGTTCTGGGAGAGCTGGCCCGGGTCGAGGCCGCTCCCGCGCGCCGCGCGTGCCATCGCGTTCGACAGGATCCCCGCCGCGCCGCTGCCGCGCGCCCAGAACGCGGCCGCCTGGGCCGGCGAGCCGTCGTAGGCGGCGCCGTAGTGCTTCAGCAGGACCAGGTGCGCCATCATCTGGCTCGCCGCCGCGTTCGACGACGCCGAGATCATCCAGTCCATCCAGGTCCACAGGTTCGCCTGGTCGCCGAGCGCGATCGGGCGGCGCAGCACGCGCGGGTCGCCGGGATGCCAGACCGGCACGTCGTGCTTGTCGTTCTGGATGAAGGCGTCGGCGGTGACGACGGTCTCCGCGAGCAGCCGGTTGCGCGCGTGGACGTCCTTCGGATAGAGGTCCGCGAGCGCCTGGAACCAGGCGAGCGCCACCATGATCTTGCCGACGCTGCCCGGGATCTGGGTGAAGCCCCCGTTGTGCTCGGCGAGCAGCGGCCGCTTCGGGTCCGAGAGGTCGAGCACCACGACGCCGTAGCCGCCGGCGTCGCCGCCGAGCAGGCGGCGGATCTCGCCGCTGAAGGCCGGGTCCGGGCGCGGCATCCGGAAGTCGACGCCGACCAGGCGCAGCCGCACCTGCTGCTTCGACCACAGGCCGCCCGGCACGGCGCCGCCCTGCTCGAGCAGCGGGGCGCGCGCGAGGTCGAAGGCGAGCAGCCGCTGGATGCCGGTCTCGTCCCAGGCGTCGACCGGGTACGCGCGCGCGCCCGCCGGTGCGAGCCAGCAGGACAGCGCCAGGATCCACGCCGCGCTCCACTTCATCGGACCCCCCTGCGCTGGCGGTCGCGCCGCTCGGCGGCCTTCTGCGCGGCCTCCTCGGCAGCCACCCGCTCTTCCTCCTGCTTCTTCGCGGCCTCGGCCGCCGGATCCGGCCGGCCCGGCACGCCGCCGATCCACACCGGCTCGTCGTCGCGCCCGCGCGCCTCGGCGTCGAGCTGGGCCAGGTACTGGCTGCGCTGCGCGCGCTTGCTCTCGTTGAAGGGCCGGATCTGGAGCAGCGCCAGCCGCCCGTCCGCGAACGCGAACTCGACGTCGGCCGGGATCGGCTCGCCGGTGGCGGTGCGCATCGTCGCGAGCTTCTCCGGCACCTCGCGCGCGAGCCGCACGAGCTGGCGCACCTCACCGGGCTGGAGCACCCACTCGGTGCCGCTGGCCCGCTCCTCGACGATGCCGCCGCGGGGCGAGAGCACCCGCTTCATCGGCGTGGCCGCCGGCGCGAGCAGCCGGGTCACGCCGCTCGAGGCGTTCACCAGCAGGACCTCCGCGGCCTGGCCGTCGACGGCGCCGCCGACGCCCTCGTTGGTTGCGATCGTGAGCCACTTCCGGCTCCCGTCCTCGACGTCCACCGTCACCAGCACGCCGGACTTCTCGGCCGGGAACGCCTCCTGCACCACGACCGAGGCGAAGAGGTTCTCGGGATCGCTCATGTGGGACTGGCGCCAGGCGAAGGAGCGCTCGCTGAAGGGCGAGGCCCAGACCGTGCGGATGGCCGCGAGGATCGCCTCGTTGCCGACCACGTTCGGCACCGTCTGGTTGAGCCCGGCGCCGGTGAAGCCGGGCAGGTCCTCGACGTTGGTGTCGCTGCGCACGAACACGCCGTAGCGGCCGGGCGCGCCGAACTGCTCGCGCAGCGCCCACTCGACATCGGTCTCGAAGCCCGGCACGAAGGGGGCCTCGGCGATGAAGCGGCGCAGCCGCGCGAGGGTCTCCTCGGCGAGCCGCCGGCCGCGCGCGCTCCCCATACCGGCGCGCTGGATCTCGTCGTAACGGCCCGCGAGCCAGGTCCACGCCGAGGGCCCGCCCTTCTCGATCGGCTCGTCGAGGAAGCGCCGGAAGGCGCCGAAGGGGATCACGAAGCCGTCGGGCACCTGGCGGCCGAAGTGGAAGCGCAGCTCGCCCAGGTTCGCGCCCTTCGGGCCGCACACGCGGCCGGCGTCGAGCGCGCGCAGGTTCGCGAGCGGGATCGGCGTGGTCGTGGCGAGGTCGATCTTCAGCATGTCGGGCTGGAGCAGCGCGTCGCGCGGGGCCTGGCTCTCGACGCCGAAGACGGCGTCCCACTGGCTGCCGTCGGCGGCGAGCCGCACCGCGCCGCCGGGGCTCACGGCCAGCACCGCGCGGGCGCCCGCCTCGTCGCGCAGCCGCGCCACCAGATCCTCGTTCACGAGCACGTTCGGGATGCCGAGGTTGCGCGCCAGGAGCTGGACGTGCGAGACCGAGCTGCCCGCACCGCGCGTCAGGATCCCCGACACCGGAGAGATGTCGGGCGTGGTCTCCGGGAGCAGGTAGATGCCCTTCGGGTCGAGGCGGTCCATGTGCGCGCCGTCGTCGGCGGCGCGCAGCACGCCGCGCGCGAGGCCCGGGTTGAGCGCGCGCAAGCCGCCCCCCACCCGCTCGCCCATCACCTCGTGGATCACGCCGGCCCGCTCGTTGGCGTCGGCGACCATCGTGTCGAGGACGCCGCTGTAGAAGAGCAGGGGGCTCCCGCGCAGGCGGTCGACGGGGTACTGCCGGACGAGCGGCTCGAAGGGCGCCCAGCGCTGGATCTGGCGGCCGAAGCGGAAGTCGAGCCGCAGCCCGCTCCACTCGGGAATCCGCGACAGGTAGAGCACCACCTCGCGGTACTGGCGCAGGGTCGGGTTGCGCGACTCGATGCTCTTCACGGCGGCCTCGGCCTCGGCGAGCTCGCGCGGGCCGAGGACGCCGATGCCGTAGAGCGCCTCGGCGCCGTACGCCATCAGCCACAGCCGGCTGCGCCGCGTCGAGCTCGCGAGCCTGGTGAGCGCCTCCGCGCCGGCGGCGTAGGCCTCGCGCTCGAGCGCGAGGCTCGTCATCAGGGTGCGCAGCGCGACCTCGGGGTCGTCGATCTCCGGGAAGGACTCGCGCAGGAGGCGCAGCAGCTTGGCGGCGGCGGCGAAGCGCCGCCCCATGTTGACCTCGGCCGCGAACTCGTCGCTCTTCTCGCGGAGCTGCTTCGCGACGTCGCCGTGCCCGATGATCGGCGCCAGCGCCAGCACCGCCTTGGCGGCGCCTTCGGGCGCGTAGAGGCGCTCGATCTGCTCGGCCAGCGACTCGTAGTCGCCGCGCATCCCGGCGCGCCCCTGCGCGGCGTACTCGCGCACGCGCAGGGCGTCGTCGCCGTCGGGGAAGCTGTGGATCTTCGCGCGCAGCGAGGCGAAGCCCGGGTCGCGCGCGGCGAGCTGCATGGCGCGTGCGCGCACCTCGGCGGCCGAGGCGGTGTCGAGCGAGAGCGGCAGCAGGCGCACCGACTCGCGCAGCAGGAAGAAGCGGCCGGGATCGCGCCAGCGGCGGTCGGCGAGCATCGCCAGGACGATCTGGCGCGCCGCCTTCTCCTCGTCCTCGATCTGGAAGGCGCCGCGGTAGCCGTAGGCGCCGCGGAAGATCCAGCCGTCGTCGAAGCCGACGAGGAAGCGCTCGAGCAGGATCTGGGTCCAGGCGTCGAGGTCGGCATCCGGCCCGACGAAGCGCTGCGGCTCGAGCGCCACCAGGACGTTTGCGACGGCGTAGCCGTTCGCGCGCATCGCCCGCGCCTGCGGGTTCCAGTCGCCGTGCTGGACGCCCATGTTCTCGCCGCCGCAGCCGGCGCGCGCCGGGCGGATCCGCCCGTCGTGGCAGAACCAGCGGATCAGCTCGAAGGGACCGCGCTCGGATTCCTTGAAGCCGACGATCCAGCTGCGAAGCGTGTCCGGCGGCGGGAGCGGCTGCGCGGCGGCGGACCCGGCCGCGAGCAGGACCAGGGACACGAGCAGGGCGGCGCGGCCTCGGTGTCGCATGGCGCGGATCCTCGTGGGAGCGTCGGTTTGCGCGATCGCCGTGCCCTCATTCGCCGGCGGCGAGAGGCCGCCCGCCGGCCGGCCTCTCGACGACGTTGAACTGCTCGGAGAGGTTGAAGAGCTTGGTCGGGGTCCACCCGGGCAGCTCGGAGGCGCGCCGGAACTGCACCGTCACGGCCCCCGTGGCGTCCAGGATCCACGGATCGTGCGGATCCTCGAACCAGAGCGTCACCATGTGGTTCGCGTCGTCCTTGTTGCGGCGCACGATGCCCCGGTAGATCTGCTCGGGCGGGAAGCCGAACTCGCGCAGGAGCTGGAAGGCGATCAGGTCGAGGCCGTCGCAGTCGTCGCCGTTGTTCGCGAGCAGCTCGCCGACCGTCGGCCAGCGGTCGTAGACCGGGTCGTTGTTGCCCGGGTCGAACTTGTAGTGCTTGCGGGCGATGCGCTGGGTCCAGTCGGTGATGCGCCGGGCGAGCTCGCGGCGCTCGCTGTCACGGAAGGCGGCCATCGAGAAGAGGAGCTGGCCCGAGAACTCGGCGCTTCGCAGGCTGCGCTCGGTCTTCGGCAGCCGCGTGCCCTCGGCGCGGGCCCGGCCCTGCCACTCCTCGACCTTCGCGTACCAGAGGTCGTCCCCGCCGTTGAGCCCGCCCTGGGAGAACCAGTCGAACTGCCGGGCGCCCCCACCGCCCGAGGGCGAGGAGGCGCAGCCGAAGGCCACGACGAGGATCCCGGCGGAGGCGAGGAGCAGCGGAAGGCGCATGGCCGCCGAGGATAACCGGCCCTGCCGGCTCCAAAAGGAGCGGCGCCGGAGCGGGCGTCCCCGAAAGCAGACGCCGGGAGGACCCGGACGGGCCCCCCCGGCGCCGTGGAATCCGCGAAGCTACTGGAGCTCGACCTGGAAGCCCTCGGCGCCCAGGTTCAGGGCCACGCCCTCCGACTGCGAGCGCAGGGAGATCACGACCCCGTTCTCGTTGCGCATCGTCACGGCCGACGCGCCCTTGCCGGCGGTCGCGCCCGCGCCGACGGCCACGTAGGTGCCGGCGAAGTCCTCGAGGCTCGCGAGGTTCTGCACGTGGCCCTCGCCGATCATCTTGGCGAGACCGACGTCGCCCACGCGGAGGCCCTTCACGCTGAACGCGTGCTCCTGGCCCTCCCAGTAGATCGTGCCCTCGCCCCAGCTCAGGCCGAGGCCCGCGCCGACGCTCTTGCGCTCGAGCTCGACGAAGGGCGGCGGCGGCGCCGACACCGGCACCTCCTTGGTCACGACCACGGGCTCCGGCGTGGGAGCCGCGGCGCGCGGGGGAACCTCGATCTCCTCACCGCCCACCTCGTCGGCACTCACGACCTGCGGCGACAACATCGCAAGCCCGACCGCCGCGAAGGCGATCGTCAGAACACGTCCGATCACGCGCGTCACTGAGCACTCCTTTTTTCCCTAGGTGACAGCTCGGTCTCTCGATGGACGATCGCGCCGTGGCGGATCATCCGCCCCTCGGTGCCCCCCTCGTCCGATCTCCCATCGATCCCGGGTGGAACCTCGCTGCCCATACGACACCTTATCCATGGGCTCGCACGCTGGCAACGGGGCCAGCGTCCAATCGGCGTGCCCGCCGGGGTACTGTAGGCGGCAGCGGTCCGGCTCGGAGTGTCCGGAGGCCCTGGTGTGAGAAGCCCCCGGATGGTGCAGCGCCCGCGCTCCGCGCGCGGGCGCTCCGTGCCGGAGTACACTGGGCCCGGCTCCCCACCAGGATGCCGAGGAGGCGGAACATGGCGACTCGCAAGAAGGCGTCGCACAAGAAGAGCGGGCGCAAGAAGGCCTCGCGCGGCACGCGGCGCGGGATCGGCGCGGCGCTCGGTCGCATGGAGCTCCCTCCCACGCTGAGCGCCTTCGCCCGACAGGTGGCGCCCCGCCTCGACGCCCTCGAGCGCGAGCTGGCGCGCGCATCGGTCGACGTGCGGCGGCGCGCGGCACGGCTGCTGCGCGAGGCGAGCCAGCAGCTCGGGCGGCTCGAGGCGAAGGGGGAGGCCGGCTGGCGGCGCCTCGCTGCGCCCTACCGGCGCCAGCTCGTCGACCTGCTGCGCCGGCTCGAGCGGGCGCTGGCGCCCGCGCGCCCGCGCACCCGCTCGGCGGCGCGCAAGGCGACCGGGCGCGTGACGAAGGCGATGCGCGAGACGGCCGCCGCGATCGAGCCGACCCCGGACTGAGCCCGGCGAGCGAGCGGCTGGAGTCGGGCCCCGATGGGGGAGCGCCCGCAGCAGGGCTCTGCATCGCGGCTCGTGGCTGCGCTCGCGCGCGTCCTCGGGGCGCTGCCGCGTCCCGTGGCCGCGCTCGCGACCGCGGGCTGGATGGGCTTCATCTGGTGGCTCTCGAGCGGCCGGATCCGGGTGCGGCCGCCGCTGCCGGCCTCCGACTTCTTCTTCAACCTCGCCCACGCGCCGGTCTTCGGCTTCCTGGCCGCGCTGGCCGCGGTCGCCCTGGCGCCGAGGCCGCTCCCGCGCTCGTGGCCGGATCCGGGCCGGCGCGCGCGGGTCGCTGCCTTCGCGATCGTGATGGGCTGGGCGGCCCTCGACGAGCTCCACCAGGCCGGCGTGGCCGGCCGCAGCGCCTCGCCGCTCGACTTCCTCACCGACGCCGCCGGCGCCGCCGGCGTGCTCTGGATCGCCGCTTACGCCGGACGCCCGTCGGCGCACGAGCAGGGCCTGCGCCGGCGGCTCGCGATCGCGGCCGCCCTGTGCCTCGCGGCCGCGCTCACGACGTCGCTCACCGACCGCTCCTAGCGAGCCCCGTTCCCGGTCCAGGCCGGCCGGTGTCCCGGAGCGCACGCCGCCTACCTTCCCCTTGGGGCGAAGGACGGAAATCGCTGGCAGATCGCGGCCTTCGCGCTTCCGTGAGACATCGTTCGAGGTAGAAAAAAATCCATGCTTTCAAGGGTTTACGGGGTTCCTCCGAGGAGCGTCGAGCACGCGAAGCGGGGCGCTCGTCTGCTAAGATGCCGCCGGCTTTCCGAAGGCCGGCACACCCCCCCGGCCGCCTGCCGGCGAAGGATCCATGAAGGACAAGGACCGCTACTGGGACTGCCTCGACCAGGCCATGGAGGCCTCGCACGGCGGTCGTACCGACGAGGCGCTCGCGTGGCTCGACGAGGCGCTGAAGGCGCATCCCGAGGGCGCCGAGGCGCACAACGGGCGCGGCGAGATCCTGTGGGACGAGAGCAAGTTCGACGAAGCGCTCGCCGAGTTCGAGCTGGCCGTGAAGGCGGATCCCAAGTTCGTGGCAGCCCACCTGAACCGGGCCGAGCTGCTGGTCGAGGAGTTCGGGGCGCACGAGGACGCGATCGGCCACTGCGACCGCCTGCTCGCCGGCGGCGGCGAGCTGCCGCGTCTCGATCGCGGGATCGAGGCGGAGGTCTACTACCTCAAGGCCAAGGCGCTCTTCTACCAGAACGACCTGCCCGGGGCGCTCTTCCTGCTGCGGCGGGCCATGAAGACGGGCGGCGAGCAGGACGTGTACCGCGCCTTCGAGGGCCAGCTCCTCTTCGAGCAGGGGCGCTTCGAGGAGGCACGGCGGCAGCTCGAGCGGGCCGTCAACCTGAACCCGGACGCGGCCCACGCCGTGTACCACCTGGGGCTCGTGCTCGAGCGGCTCGGTGCCGCCGACGAGGCGGGCCGCATGTTCGAGCGCGCCCACGCCCTCGATCCCGAGCTCTACTCGGTCCCCGCCGAGCTCGACGACGAGACCTTCGAGCGCACCGCGCGCGAGGCGCTCGAGGACCTGCCCCGCTCGCTGCGCGAGACGGCCCAGCGCATCCCGGTCCTGATCGAGGACCTGCCGGGCGAGGAGCTGCTCGAGCAGCTCGACCAGTCGCCCCAGATCCTCGGCATCTTCATCGGCACGCCGCGCACCGAGGCGGCGGTGACCGACCAGCCCCGCGACCTCGACCGGATCGTGATCTTCAAGAAGAACCTCGAGAAGGCCTGCCGCGACCGCGAGGAGCTGCTCGAGCAGATCAAGATCACGGTGAGCCACGAGCTCGGGCACTACCTGGGGCTCAGCGAGGAGGATCTCGAGCGGCTCGGGCTCGCGTGAGCCCGCCGAGCCGCGAGGCCCCGGGCGCGCTCCTCGAGGCGCTGCGCGCGATCGTGGGCGCCGAGCGCTGCCTGTCGCGCGAGGCCGAGCTGGTCGCCTGGGAGTGCGACGCGCTCACCCTGCACGGAAGCCGCCCCGCGGCGGTCGTGCTGCCGCGCGACAAGCACGAGGTGGTGCGGGTCGTGCGCGCCTGCCGGCGCTTCGCGACGCCCTTCGTCGCGCGCGGCGCCGGCACCGGCCTCTCGGGCGGCGCCACGGCCCAGGAGGGCGGCGTCGTGATCGAGTGCGCGCGCCTCGACCGGATCCTCGCGATCGACGCCGGGAACCGGCTCGCGGTCGTGGAGCCGGGGGTCGTGAACGCCGCGCTCTCCGCGGCGGCACGCCCGCACGGGCTCTTCTACGCCCCGGATCCCTCGAGCCAGCTCGCGTGCACGATCGGGGGCAACGTCGCCGAGAGCTCGGGCGGCCCGCATACGCTGAAGTACGGCACCACCGCGCACCACGTGCTCGCGCTCGAGCTCGTGCTGCCCGACGGCGAGCTCGTGCGAATCGGCTCGCCGACCGGCTTCGCGCCGGGCCCGGACCTGGTGGGCGCCGTCGTCGGCAGCGAGGGGACGCTCGGGGTGGTGGTCGAGGCGACGGTGCGGCTCACGCCGGTCCCCGCGGCCAGCGAGACGCTGCTCGCGATCTTCCAGGACGTCGTGTCGGCGTGCCGCGCGGTGGGCGCCGTCATCACGAGCGGGCTCGTGCCCGCCGCGATGGAGATCGTCGACCGCCGCACGATCGCGGCGGTGGAGGCAAGCGTCTACGCCGCCGGGCTCCCGCGCGACGCCGGCGCCGTGCTGCTGGTCGAGCTCGACGGCCCCGGCGTCGCGCTGCCGGCGCAGGTCGAGCGGATCCGCGCGCTCTGCGCGGCCGAGGGCGCGCGCGTCGAGCGCGCGCGCGACGAGGCCGAGCGCGAGCGCTTCTGGCGCGCGCGCAAGGGCGCCTTCGGCGCGATGGGCCGGATCGCGCCCGACCTCTACGTGCACGACGCGGTGGTGCCGCGCTCGAAGCTCCCCGAGGTGCTCGAGCAGGTCGGCGCGATCTGCGACCGGCGCGGCCTGCGCCTCGCGAACGTCTTCCACGCCGGCGACGGGAACCTCCACCCGAACATCTCCTTCGACCGCCGCGACCCCGACGAGCTGGCGCGGGTGCTCGCCGCCGGCCGCGAGATCCTCGAGGCCTGCGTCGCGGCCGGCGGGGCGATCAGCGGCGAGCACGGCATCGGCACCGAGAAGCGCGACTACATGGGCCTCGTCTTCACCGAGGACGACCTCGAGGCGCAGCGCCGGCTGCGCGCCGCCTTCGACCCGGGCGGCGTCTGCAACCCCGGCAAGGTCCTGCCGACCCCGCGCTTCTGCGTCGAGGCCAACCCGAAGGCGCGCGGCTACGATCGCGTTCCGCTCTGAACGCGGGCGCGGGCGGCCCGGAGCGCGGACCCCCGGGACGATCGCCGGGCGCCGATCGCCGGCCGGTCGCGCGACGATCGGACCGCGGGCAAGGGAGGATGCGCGTGGGCGAGGTCCGGCCGCTCGATCCCGCCGACCAGGAGGCGCTGCACGAGGCGGCCGGCGAGGGCGCGCTCGTCGAGCACGCGCCCCTCGAGGTGGACGGGTGTCCGCTCGCCGTCTCCCTGCGGCCGCCCGACGCCGGTGCGCTGGCGCGCGCGCTGGCCGTGCTCGCCGAGCGCGGGCTCGGCGCCGTGGTGCGCGGCGGCGGGAGCCGGCTCGGGCTCGGCAACCCCCCGCGCGGCGCGCGCCTGCTGCTCGACACCGGCGCGCTCGACGGCATCGTCGAGCTCGACGCCGCCGAGGGGGTCCTGTGCGCGCGTGCGGGCACGCCGCTCGCCACCCTGCGCGCCGCGCTCGAGACCGGTGGCTGGGAGCTGCCCTTCGACCCGCCCGGCGCCGGGGCGACGCTCGGCGGCGTGCTCGCCAGCGCTGCTATGGGCCCGCGCCACGGCGGCTACGGCAAGCCGCGCGACGTCGTGCTCGGCATCGAGATGGTGCTCGGCGACGGGCTGCGCGCGCGCGCGGGCGGCCGCGTCGTGAAGAACGTCACGGGCTACGACCTGACCCGCCTCCAGGTGGGCGCGCTCGGCACGCTCGGGGTGATCACCTCGGCCTGGGTGCGGCTGCGCCCCCGGCCCGCGCAGCTCGCCGTGCTCTCGGGCGCGCTCGGGGGCGGCGCGGAGCGCTGGGAGCGCGCGCTCGCCGCGGCGCGGCTCCCCGCGGTGCGCGCGGCCGCCCTCGTCGACCCGGTCCTCGCCGCGACGCTCGAGCCGAGCCGGACCGCCGGCGCGGGCTGGCTCTTGCTCGTCGAGCTTGGCGGCGACGAGCCGGCCGTGGCGCAGGACGCGCGGCTGCTCGCGGAGCGCTGCGGCGCCGCGCCCGCGAGCCCGGGCGCGATCGGGCGCCTGCGCGCGCTCCAGGGCGAGACCTTCGGCCCCGTCGGCCTGCGCTTCCGGCTGGCCGTCCTGCCGGACCGACTCGACGCGGTGTCGGAACGGCTCCGGCGCGCCGGCGCGGCGCTGCTCGTCCTGCCCGGCTCGGGCCTCGTCTTCGCGCGCTGCGCGCTCGACTCCGAGGCGGACGCCGCGGGCGTCGACCGCGCCTGGCGGGCGGCGCGCGAGGCGGCGCGGGTGGGCGAGGGGATCGCGGTGCTCGAGGTGGCTCCCGCCTGGGCCAAGGGCGCGCGCGACGTCTTCGGCGACGCGCCCGGCACGGCGCCGCTCCTGCGCGCGCTCAAGCAGCGCTTCGATCCGGCCGGCGTCCTGAACCCCGGCCGCGGCCCGGGGCTCCTGTGAGCGCAGCGCCTCGCCCCGGGGCTCCGGAGGGCCCCCTCGCCGCGCTCTACGAGGGCACGCTCGACTGCGTGCACTGCGGCCTGTGCCTGCCCGTCTGCCCCACCTATCGCGAGACCGGCCGCGAGAGCAGCTCGCCGCGCGGCCGCATCCACCTGATCCGCGCGGTCGCCGAGGGCCGCCTGCCGCTCGACGAGGTGCTCGCCGAGGAGGCCTACCTGTGCCTCGACTGCCGCGCCTGCGAGACGGCCTGCCCGTCGGGCGTGCGCTTCGGGCGTCTCGTCGAGCAGACGCGTGCGGCGGTGGAGACGGCCGGCCTGCGCACGGGCCCTGCGAAGCGGCTCGAGCGCTTCGCACTGCGCCACGTGGTTCCCGATCCGGTGCGCCTGCGCCGGGCGGTGGGTCTGCTGGCCCTGGCGCAGCGCCTCGGGCTCGATCGCGCTGCGCGCGCGCTGCTGCCGCGCCGGCTCGCCGAGGTGCTTGCGCTGGCGCCGCGCGTCCCGCCGCGCGCGGAGCGGGAGCGGCCGGCGTGGCGAACCGAAGCGCAGCCGCGTGAGCCCTCTGGATCCTCGGGCCCGCGCGGCCGCGTCGCGCTCTTCACGGGCTGCGTCATGGCGGAGCTCTTCGGCGACGTGCACCACGCGACCGTGCGGGTCCTCGCGCGCAACGGCTTCGAGGTGCTGGTGCCGCGCACCCAGCGCTGCTGCGGCGCGCTCCACGCCCACGCCGGCGACGCGGCCTCCGCCCACACGCTGCTGCGTGCGAACCTCGCCGCCTTCGCCGGCCTGCGCGTCGATGCGATCGTCGTGAACTCTGCCGGCTGCGGCGCCGCGCTGCGCGAGGCCGGCGACTGGCTCCCCGGCGAGGGCGAGGCGCTCGCGCGCCTCGTGCGCGACCCGCTCGAGCTCCTCGACGAGGCCGGCCTGCGCCCGCCCGAGGGCCGGCTCGCGCTGCGCGTCTGCTACGACGACCCCTGCCACCTCGTCCACGGCCAGCGCGTGCGCGAGGCGCCGCGCCGGATCCTGCGCCAGATCCCCGGCCTCGAGCTCGTCGCGCACGACGACCCGACCGGCTGCTGCGGCGCCGCCGGCATCTACAACCTGACGCACCCCGAGATGGCGGGCGCCGTCCTCGAGCGCAAGCTCCGTGCGCTCGCCGCCGCCCGACCCGACGTCGTCGCCACCGGCAACCCCGGCTGCATCATGCAGCTGCGCGCCGGCGCGGCCCGCTCCGGGCTGCGCGCCGAGATCCTGCACCCGATCACGTTGCTCGACCGCGCCTATCTCCAGGAGGAGAGGGCTTCGCGGGCGAAAGGAGTCTGACCCCGATGGACCTGCGCCTGTTCGCGACCGTCTTCGCCTCGGTCTTCGTCGCCGAGCTCGGCGACAAGACCCAGCTCGCGACGCTGCTCTACTCCGCCCAGGCGGAGAACCCGCGGCTCACCGTCTTCCTCGCCTCGGCCTCTGCGCTCGTGCTGACCTCCGCGATCGGCGTGCTGGCGGGCGGCTGGGTCTCCCAGCACGTGAGCCCGCGCGTCCTGCAATGGATCGCCGGGGTCGGCTTCATCGTGATCGGCGCGTGGATCCTGTGGAGCAGCGGCGACTGACCCGCTCCCCTGCCGTACCCGGGCCTCCGATTCTCGGCGCCCGCCACCGAAGCAGAGCTCCGGCCGCGTGATCTTTCGCCCCTCTGTCCCATCGTCCTGTCTCGTTTCGCCACAGACACCAGGCTCCAGGATCGTCGAAGGTCTGCGAGCCGACGCACACGAGCGTCTCTCGACCGACCTCGTGTGACTCTCGGTCCCCGCTCCTCCTTCCAGCATTTGGCATGCGCCGTGCAGAATCATCGTGCGACACAAAGACCCACTGCGCCTCGGAAGAGGGATCTGCGGAAGAGGAGTCATGGACAACGACAAGGCCTTTGCTGCCTATGCGCTGTTCCTGTTCGTCGGCGTGGTCGCCGTGATCAGCGCCCTCGTCACGGTGCTCGGCACGGGCACCTGGCCGACGCCGCTGCACCTCGCCGAGCACGTGACCCTCGGCCTCGTCGTTCGCGCCTCCTACAAGTGGGTCGGCGGCTGGAACCCGGCCGACTGGAGCCTCGCCGGCAGCGGCGCCCGCGCCCGGACCCCTGGCGCCGAAGAGGTGCTCGGCGCGACCGCCGACGCCGGCTGACCGCCCGCTCCAGCCTGCTTCGCAGGCACAGCCAGCCGCGCAGCCCCGCCCGAAGGGCGGCCGCTGCCGCATGGTGCGCAATACCCGCGGCCGCGATCCGACCGTCGCGCGCAGAGCGCACCGCCGAGCTGCTCCTCTCCCCCCGCCAAGCGGCTCAGCTGCCGCCCGCAGGGCGGCCAGCTGCAGCCGCAGGGCAACGAGCCGCGATCGCCAGCCTTGCCCACCTATTGGTACAACACCGCATCCGGCGTCTTCTTCGGCATCCGCAGGCGCGGAAACGCGCCGAGCCCGAGGTCCGGGAACGACCCCTGCACGACGAGCTCGACGGGCAGGATCGACTCGCGGCTGCGCACCATCCCGTACTTCTCGCGCACGCCCACGAAGGTGTAGGTCGAGGTCGCCGAGGGCCGCGTGTCCGGGGCGTCCGCGACGCCGAGCTTGGCGCGCTCGAAGAAGTGGTCGCGGCGCGCGTCGGGCGCGGTCTCGTCGAGCGGGTCGAGGAGTGCGTTGTGGATCGTGGTCTCCTCGAGCAGCGCCACGAGCCGCGCGAGCCGCTCTCTCGAGACCTCCCGGCGGAGCAGCTCCGGCGGGTCGTCCTCGTCGCCGCCGGGCGCCACGAGCGAGAACTCGAGCACGCGGCCGCCGACGAGACGCACGCCGTCGGGGTGCAGCTCGCCGCCGTAGGCCCGGCCGTCGAGCAGCTCCGGGCGCAGCCCCACGCCGTTCGGCCCGGCGATCTCCGGGTTCTCGAGCAGGAAGCCGCGCGTGATCCGGATGCTCTGGACGGTGGCCTGGGTCAGCTCCTGGTGCGCCAGCTCGCCGGCGCGGCGACCGGCCTCGGTGTCGGGGTGGTCCTTCGCGATCATGCCGAGCATCGTGAGCCGCAGGTCCTGGCGCTTCTGCTTCTGCGCGGTCTCGAGCATCTGCCGGGCGGCCTCGCGCTCGAGCTCGGCCAGGCGCTCGGGGTCGGCCTCGCCGCCGTCGCGCGCGAGCTCCCAGGCGGCGAGCGCGTTGCCGCTGTCCTGGGAGTAGCCGATCAGCCACTCGCGCACCTCGTCGCTGCGCGCACCGTCGGGGTGGCGCGCCAGGTAGCGGCGCGCGTGGATCGCGGGTGCGCGCGCCGGCTTGGTGACGACCAGCGCCTGGAGCAGGCGCGAGGGGATCCCCCCGATCGTGCCGAGCAGCGACGGCCCCTCGAGCAGGTACTCGACCGGCCGCGGCAGGTCCCGGTCGCGCGCGCCGCGCGCGAGCGGCCCGAGCAGCACGAAGTTCGCACGCTCGCCGGCGTGATCGACGCGCGCGGCCTGGAAGGCCGCGAAGGGGTTCGTCTCGGGGCTCGCGATCAGCCAGGCCGCATGGCGGGCCATCTCGCGGTCCGGGCCGCGCTCGCCCGAGACCCGGCCGAGCAGCTCCCAGCCGCGCGACTCCTCCCCGCGCTCGCCGGCCGCGAGCGCCTCGGCGAAGCGCGCTTCGTCGGCGAGGGGGCCCTCGCTGCCGCCGCTCGCGAGCAGCGCGGCGGCCGCGCCCGGCACGTCGCCCTCGGGATCGAGGAGCGCCCGGGCCAGGGCCGCGGCCGGCGGGCCCGTCGCTCCGGGGGGCAGGGCGGGCGCCGCCTCGAGGCTGTTCGCGCGCGCCCGGCGCCACGCCTCGACGCGGCGCTCCGCCTCGTTGCGCAGCGCCGCCGCCTCGGGATCCTCGGGCGCGTAGAGGAGCGCGCGCGAGGCCAGCACCAGCGCCGCCTCGTCCTGCCCGCGCTCGAGCGCGAGCCGCGCCGTGCGCACGCCGCGCTCGCGCTTCGACTCGAGCCAGCGGCGCTGCATCTTCTCGATGCGGCCGAGCAGCGCCGGCGTCTCGGGCGAGCCCGGGTTGGTCTCGACGTACTGCTTCCAGTGCGCCAGCGCCTGGCGCTCCTGGACGCTGATCGGGTCGTCCATGTGCTCGGCGACCGCGACACCGACCAGCGCCTGCGCGATCCGGATCGGCGCGAAGACGGTGGAGGTGAGCGAGCGGCCGGCGGCCTCGGAGAGCGCGTTCACGCCGCGCGCCACGCGCGCGCGGCGCGCGTCGTCGATGCGCGCGTCGGCGAGCTCGAGCGGGTCGTCCGCCACCTCGAGCTCCAGGCGGCGGCGCAGGGCCGGGTCGACGTCGTCGCGGCGCAGCAGCGCGGCGCTGGCGCGGCGGCGCGCGATCGGGTCCGGCTCGGTGGCGTCGAGGAGGTAGCGGCCCCGCGCTGCGAGCCCGCTCGGGGGCGCGCCCGCCCGCGCCCGCTCGCGCTCCAGCTCCTCGAGCCGCCGCTGCGCGCCGAGCGCGGCCTCGGGCGTGCCGGCGAGCGTGGCCGCCGCGAGGTCGTGGGCCGCGAAGTCGGGTGCGTCGGGGAGCGGGGTCCCGCGCGTGGGGAGCGCGGCGAGCGGGTCGGGCGTGCCGGGCGCCGCGAGCGCGGGCGGCGGCGCGAGCTCGTCGCCGCCGCCCCGCAGGCTCGCGCAGGATGCGGCCGCGAGCGCGGCGACCGCGAGGAGCCCGACCCGCGCGCCCGCGCGGGGTCGCCGCGCCTTCCGCTGCCGATCGCTCATGTCGGACCCTCCTCGGGCGGCGCCGGCGCCGCGGCTCAGGGGCTGAAGCGGTCGCGGTCGACCCGCAGCGTGAAGGCGATGAAGGCCTCGAGCCGGCGCCCGGCCTCGAGCTTCTCGGGGGCGCCGTCCTGGTTCGCCACGGCCTCGAAGAGCCGCGAGGCGGCGTCGACCAGATCCTGGAACACGGCGGGGTCGAACCACAGGCTCTCGGGCGGGTGCGACTCCACGTACTCCTCGGCGAGCTGCGCGTAGAGGTCCGCGAGCTCGAGCAGGTTGCGGTTCGCGTTGCGGCTCTCGCGGTGGCGCGCCACCAGCCGCTGCAGCTCGGCGATCGCGCGCACGTCACCGTCGGGCGCGATCTTGCGCCGCGCCACGAACCAGCGCGCGCGAGCGCGGTCGGCCCGCTCGATCTCCTCGCGCGCGATGGAGACCTGGTGCCCGCCCGCAGCTTCGTGCTCGACGGCCTCGAGCAGGGCCACGCGGCGGTCGAAGCCGGCGATCGCGGCCTCGGCGCTCGCCGGCGGCGGGACCCGCTCCGCGCCCTCCGGGAGCGGCCGGTCGGGCTCGTAGCCGAGCGCGATCGCCTCGGCGAGCGCGTCGCAGAGCGCCGCGCTGTGGAGCGCGTCGTCGTGGAGCTCGCCTTCGCGTTCCGCCGCGCGCCGGTACTGCGCGGCGGCCAGGTCGTAGGCGCGCAGGCGCTCGAGGGCGCGGCCCTTCGCGAACGCGATCACGTCGTCGAGGTGGCCGGCGCGCAGCGCGTCGGCGTGCACGCGCTCGAGGCTCTCGAGCCGGATCAGCGAGGCGCGGTACACGTTGCGGCCCGTGAAGTCGCGGGCCGGCTCGAAGCGGTAGGTGTCGTCCGGCACGTGGCGGCGCAGCAGGGCCACGACCTCGAGCACGTCGCCGGTCGGCTGGTACTTCGGGTCGGCGGGCGCGGGCGCGCGGCCGGCGCAGGCGCCGAGCACGGAGGCCGCGATCCCCGCGACGAGCAGGACGCCCGCCCGCCTCACTTCCCCGTCCGCATCACCAGCGCGTTCAGCATCTTCTCGGTGGCGAGCACGGCGGCGGCGAGCTGGTCGGAGTCCACGGCGAGCGTCGAGTAGGTGCCCTCCTCCCCGCCCTCGCCCTGCCAGGTGATCACCGTCTGGACGAGCGCGCTCGTGTGGCCGCCCGGCGGGATCCGCACCCGGTAGTCGGCCAGGCGCGGCAGGGCCAGGGCGAAGGGCTTCAGCGCCTTCGCTAGCGCGCGCATGAAGGCGTCGTAGCCGCCGTCGCCGTGGGCCTTGGCGGCTTGGCGCTGGCCGCGCATCGACACCTCGACCTCGGCCTCCGGCAGGCCCGAAGACGACACCAGCACGCGGTACGACTCGATCCGCACGGGCCGCTGCTCGGGGCGCCCGAGCACGTCGGCGATGAGGTAGGGCAGGTCCGCGGGGCCGACCGCGTGCTTCCGGTCGCCGAGCTCGACGATCCGGCCGAGCACGCGGGTGCGCTCCTCGTCGGAGAGCTCGATGCCGAGCGTGCGCAGGTTGTGCGCGAGCGAGGCCTTGCCCGAGAGCTTCCCGAGCGCGTAGTGGCGCTCGCGCCCGAAGCGCGCCGGTGCCAGCGCCGTCGTGTAGAGCTCGCCCTTGGCGTCGCCGTCGGCGTGGATGCCGCCCGAGTGGGTGAAGACGTCGGTGCCCACGATCGGCGCGTTGGCCGACACCAGCTTGCCGCTGAAGGTCTCGACCAGGCGCGACGCGGTGACGAGGCGGGTCTCGTCCACCTGGGTGCGGAAGGGGGTCTGGTCGTGGAGGGCGGCCACCACCTCGGCGAGCCGTGTGTTGCCGGCGCGCTCGCCCATCCCGTTCACGCTGGTGTGGACGCCGCGCGCGCCGGCGCGCACGGCGGCCAGGCAGTTGGCGGTGGCGAGCCCGTAGTCGTTGTGGCCGTGGAACTCGAAGTGGAGGTCGGGCCAGGTGGCCGTCATCAGCGCCACGTAGCGGGCCGTGTCCTCGGGTCCGAGGATCCCGAGCGTGTCGGGCAGGTAGAGGCGCCCGACCGGCAGCGCGCGCAGCGCCTGCACCATCGCGAACACGTAGTCGAAGGACTCGCGCACGCCGCTCGACCAGTCCTCGAGGTAGACGTTCACCGCGACGCGCGCCTTGTGGGCGTGGCGGATCGTCGCCGCCACGTTCTGGCGGTGCTGCTCGGGGGTCTGGCGGAGCTGCTCGCGGCAGTGCCGCTCGCTGCCCTTGGTGAGCAGGTTCATGACGCGGCCGCCCACGCCCTTGATCCAGCGCACCGAGAGCTCGCCGTCGCAGTAGCCCATGATCTCGACGCGCTCGGCGAGGCCCTCGCGCTTCGCCCAGCCCGCGATGCGCCGCGCGGCCAGCCGCTCGCCCTCGGAGACGCGCGTCTGGGCGATCTCGATCCGGTCGACGCGCACCTCGGTGAGCAGCATGCGGGCGAGCTGGAGCTTCTCGACCGGCGTGTAGGAGACGTCGGGCGTCTGCTCGCCGTCGCGCAGGGTCGTGTCCATCACCTGGACGCGATCGGGGGGATTCGGGGCCGGCACGGAGGGGGAGGCTCGCAAACGACGTCGGGCGCGCAAGCTACCCTCGGCGCGTGGTGGGCGAGCGGTCCTTCGAGGTCTCCGCGGGCGAGGCCGGCGCGCGCCTCGACGTCGTGCTGGCGGCACGCCTCGGGGTGGGGCGCGCGGCGGTGCGCGCGCTGCTCGCCCGCGGCGCGGTGCGCCTCGGCGGGCAGCCGCTCGGCTACCGCGACAAGGCGCGCGCCGTCGCGGCCGGCGCGCGCGTCGAGGTCGGGGGCTTCGCCGCGCCGGACGAGCGGCGCGCGCGGCCCGAGCCGGAGGCCCCGCTCGTGGTGCTCGCGTCGGGCCCCGGCTGGGTCGCCGTCGACAAGCCCGCGGGCCGCCCGGTGCACCCGCTCCGCGAGGACGAGGGCGGCACCGTCCTGAACGCGCTCGCCGCGCGCCACCCGGAGCTGCACGGGGTCGGCGAGGGCGGCCTGCGCAGCGGCGTCGTGCACCGGCTCGACGTCGACACCTCGGGCGTGCTGCTGCTCGCGACCGGCGAGGCCGCCTGGGAGCGCCTGCGGGCCGCGTTCCGCGAGCACCGCGTCGAGAAGCGCTACCGCGCGCTCGTGGTGGGCCGGCTCGCGGGTGAAGGCGCGGTCGAGGTGGATCTTGCGGTGACGCGCCATCGCCCGGCGCGGGTCGCGGTGGTGGGCGAGGGCGAGGGCCCCGTGCCCCCGGGCGCGCGGCGCGCCGGGCTGCGCTGGCGCGCGCTCGCGAGCGGCGCGGGGGTCACGCTCCTCGAGGTGTGGCCGCGCACCGGCTTCCTGCACCAGATCCGGGCCACCCTCGCCTGGCTCGGCCATCCCGTGTGCGGCGACCGCAGCTACGGGTCGCCCGACGACCCGAGCGCCGCGGCGCGCCAGCTCCTGCACGCGGCGGGGCTGCGCTTCGAGGAGGTGCGCGCCGAGAGCCCGGACCCGGCCGACCTCGCGGGCGCCCTCGCCGCCGCCGGTCTCGACGACCCGCCGGCTGCCTGAATCCCCGGGGCCGTCCGCGCGCCGCCCCGCCGTGGTAGCGTCGCCGGCGATGCGGGTCCTGATCGTCGTCGCCTCGCAGACCGGGCGCACAGCGCGCATGGCGGAGGCCGTGGCGGCGGGCGCCAAGGAGGCGGGTGCCGACGTGGTCGTGCGTCGCGCCGACGAGGCCGGCGACGCCGACCTGCTGGCCGCCGACGCGCTGATCCTCG
The DNA here is from genome assembly GCA_035063765.1 of Deltaproteobacteria bacterium. NCBI lineage: Bacteria > Pseudomonadati > Myxococcota > Myxococcia > Deltaproteobacteria bacterium. The sequence goes on along the minus strand of JAPSFT010000032.1, from coordinate 11,210 downwards.
GCAGCGGCGTGCACATGGGCGGGGTCGAGTCGTCGATGCGGGCCTTCTTCGAGCGCTCGGCGCCGCTGTGGATGCAGGGGGCGCTGACCGGCCGGATCGGGGCCGCGTTCGCCACGGCCGGCCTCGGCGCGCGCGGCGGCGGCGAGCTGGCGCTGCTCTCGCTGCTCGCCTTCCTCGCCGAGAACGGGATGCTGCTGGTGACCGTCCACAACCGCCTCGAGGGCTTCGGGGCCGCGGGCTGCCACTGGGGGCCGATCGCGTGGACGAACCTGCGCCAGGGGGTCGCGGGCCCGAGCGAGGCGCACCTGCGGATGGCGCGCGCCCACGGGCGCTACGTCGCGGAGTGTACGATGCGCTGGCGCGCGGGGGCGGTGCCCGCGCCCGCCGAGCCGGCGCCGTGAGCGGGCGGTCCTACTGGACGGCCTCGTCCACGCGCCGTTCGGCGCGCTCGTACGCGCGCTCGACGCCGGCCTCGGCGCGGCCCATCGGCGTGTCCTCGGGGCCCGCGCCGGGATCGGCCATCCCGAGCTCGACGAACAGGCCGTCGAAGGCCCCGCCCATGCCGTGGTTCATCACCTCGACGGCGGTCCAGATCGCCACGACCATGAGGAGCAGGATGAAGACGTTGCGCATGGATCCCTCCCGGGTGTCCCTCCGGCGTTTCGACCGGCCGCCGCGCGCGCGTGAGCACGAGGCCCGCCGGGCGTCCGGGGCGGGGGGAGCCGTCCCGTGGACGCGATGAAGGTCTGCCCCCGCTGCGGGGAGGAGTACGTGCTGACCGCCAGCACCTGCGTGGACTGCGGGGTCGCGCTGGGCTTCGAGGGCCCCACCGGCGCCCCGGACCCGGGCTTCGAGCTGCCGCCGGCCGCCGACCTCGTGGCCGTGCGCCACGCCGAGGTGAGCTGGATCGAGGGCCTCGCGGCGGCCCTCGCCGAGGCCGGCGTGCCGAGCCGGGTGGAGCTGCCGACCGAGGCCGACGAGCGCCGCGTGCAGGGCGCCGGGATGGGCGCGATCCGCTGCACGCTCTTCGTGCGCCCCGCCGACGTGGCCGCCGCCGCCCGCATCGACGCCGACTTCGCGCGCACCCAGGTCCCGGACCTTCCCGAGGACGCCCGGTCGGCCTGGGACGAGGCGGAGGCCTGCCCGGGCTGCGAGGCGCCGCTCGCAGCCGACGCCGCCGAGTGTCCCGAGTGCGGCCTCGCCTTCGCGGGCGGCGAGTAGCTCAGCGCGCCGGCGCGGCCGGCGGGCGCTGCAGCAGCGGCACGAGCGGCACGAGCGCCAGGAACAGCAGGACGATCAGCAGGTAGCAGTCGCGGAAGGCGAGCAGCGCGGCCTGCGACGCGACGATCCGCTCGAGCGCCTCGTAGGCGGCCCGGGCGGCGGTCTCGGGGTCGAGGCCGCGCGCCACGAGCCCGGCCGTGAACAGGTCGAGGCGCACGCGGGCGGCCTCCGAGAGCGGCGTCACGTGCTCGGCCAGGAGCGCGCGGTGCAGCGCGCCGCGGTGGTCGACGAGCGTCGCGAGCGTCGCGATGCCCATGCTGCCGCCGAGCTGGCGGAACAGGTTGTAGAGCCCGGCGCCCTGCAGCACCTCCGCCGGGGGCAGCGCGCGCAGGGTCGCGGTGGAGAGCGGCACGAACATGAGCCCCATCGCGACGCCGCGCCCGACCTGGGGCCAGAACAGGTCCCAGTAGCCGCTCTGCAGGGTCCAGTGGCTCATCGCGTAGACCGCCGGGACGAAGGCGAGGAGGCCGGCGCCGAGCAGCGGCGCCGGGCCGAGGCGCCACACGAGGCGGCCCGCGATCGGCATCATGAGCGCCGTCGCGAGCGACGACGGCAGGATCGCGAGCCCCGACTGCCAGCTCGTGAAGTGGAGCAGGTTCTGGGTGAAGAGGGGCAGCAGGAACACGCTGCCGTAGAGGCCGACCCCGATCGCCGCCCCCCAGGCGCAGCCGACCGCGAGCGCGCGGTGGCGGAACACGCGCAGGTCCACGACCGGGTGCTCGGTGCGCAGCTCGTGCCAGACGAAGCACGCGAGCGCCACCGCCGCCACGAGCGCGAGCGCCACGATGAAGCCGCTCTCGAACCAGTCGAGCCGGTTGCCGCGCTCGAGGAACGTCTGGAGCGCGGCGACGCCGACCACCAGCAGCGCGATCCCGGGCCAGTCGACGCGGGTGTCGCGCCGGGCGCCGGCGCGCGGCTCCGGCAGGTAGCGGAAGCACAGCGCCGCCGCGGCGATCCCGAGCGGCACGTTCACGAAGAAGATCCAGGGCCACGACCACTGGTCCGTGATCCAGCCGCCGAGCGTCGGGCCGAGGCTCGGGCCGAGCATCGCGCCCATCCCGAAGATCGCCTGCCCGGTGCCCTGCTGCTCCGGCGGGAAGGTCTCGACCAGGATCGACTGCGAGGTCGCGAGCAGCGCGCCCCCGCCGAGCCCCTGCAGCACGCGGAAGGCGACCAGCACCGGCAGGGTCTGCGCCGTTCCGCACAGGAACGAGGCTCCGGTGAAGAGCAGGATCGAGCCGACGAAGTAGCGGCGCCGCCCGAAGCGGCCGGCGAGCCAGCTCGTCATCGGGATCACGACGACGTTCGCGATGATGTAGCTGGTCGCCACCCACGAGATCTCGTCCACGGTGGCGCCGAGGTTGCCCATCATCACGGGCATCGCGACGTTGACGATGCTGGCGTCGATGATCTCGAGCATCACCGCCAGCATCACGCCGAGGATCATCAGCCAGCGGGCGAGCGACAGGCCCTCCGCTGCGGGCGCGGCGCGCGGGATGCCCTCAGCGGACGCGGACACGGGCGGTCACCGAGAGGCCGACGGGGAGCGGCGGGGCGCCCGGCTCCTGCTCGAGCGCGATCCGCACCGGCACGCGCTGCACCACCTTCGTGAAGTTCCCGGTCGCGTTGTCGGGCGGCAAGAGCGCGTACTGGGCGCCGGTCGCCGGCGCCAGCGACTCGACGTGGCCGCGCACGGGCCGGTCCGGGAAGGCGTCGACGTGGATCTCGACGGGATCGCCGGGCCGCATCGCGCGGATCTGGGTCTCCTTGAAGTTGGCGGTGACCCAGGTCTCGCCGTCGGCGGTGAGGGCGAGCAGCGCCTGGCCGGGTGCCACGTTCGCCCCCACCTCGACGCTGCGCCGGCCGATCGTGCCCGCGAAGGGCGCCCGCAGCACGGCATGCTCGAGCGCGAGCCCGGCCTCGCGCAGGGCAGCCTCGGCCTGGCGCACCGGCGCCTCGTTGCCGAGCGCGGCGCGCTCGGCAAGCTCGCCTTCGCGGGCGGCGCGCAGCTCGGCCTCGGCGGCGTCGCGCTGCGCCTGGGCGTCGTCGAGCGCCGTGCGGCTCGCGGCGCCCGCGGCAAGGAGCCCGCGCACGCGGCCGAGCTCGCGCTCGGCGTGGCGCAGGCGCACGTCCGCCGCGGCGGCCCGGGCGCCCGCGGCGCCGGCGGCCGCGCTCGCCTGGGCGATGCGGTTGCGCGCGGCGTCGAGGTCGGCGCGCGCGCGCGCCACGCGCGCCTCGAAGTCGGCCGGGTCGAGCCGCACCAGCACCTGGCCGGCCTCGACGTGCTGGTGCTCGTCGACCAGGACCTCGACGACGTGGCCGCCCACGCGCGGCGAGAGGAAGACGAGATGGCCCTCGACAAAGGCGTCGTCGGTGCTCTCGACCCCGCGCAGGCCGAGCAGCCACACGGTGCCGGCGGCCAGCACGGCGAGCGCGACGGCGCCCAGCAGGAGCGGGCGTGCCGCCACGCGCGAGCGCCCGCGGCCGGCGGCGGCGGCCTCAGCCACGGCGGGCCCGCCCGGCCCGGGCGCGCACGCCGTCGAGGAAGATCGCGACGTAGGCCTCGGCGACCGCCTCGGGCGGCTGCGGGTAGGCGTCGCGCTGCCCGAAGACGTGCCGCACGATCAGGTGGTCCACGACCATCCCGATGAAGGCGCGCGCCGTCAGGGCCGGGTCGATGCCGCGGAAGGCGCCCTCGCGCTGGCGGCGCTTGGCGTACTCCTCGAGGAAGCTGCGCAGGCGCCGGATGCGCTTCTCCTGGAAGGGGCCCGCCATGTCGTGGCCCTCGAGCGCGGAGAAGAGCAGCAGGCGCAGCAGCGAGGGGTCCTGCTCGACCCGCCGCAGGAGGAGCAGCGCGAGGCCCGTGAACACCTCGCGGTCGCGGCCCGCGGCGGCCGCCTCCTCGAGCGCCGCCAGCGGGTCGGCGCTGGCCATGCGCTCCTCGAGGATCGCCGCGTAGATCGCCTCCTTGCCCGGGAAGTAGCGGTAGAGCGCGGCCTCGGTGATGCCGACCCGCGCCGCCACGTCGCGCGTCGTGACGCCGCGGAAGCCGGCGCTCGCGAACAGGCGCGCCGCCTCGTCGAGGATCTGGCGCCGGCGCTCGGCCCCGCGCGGGCGCTCCCGGCGGGCCGGGCGCGTGGCGGCGGCCGGCCGGCGGCGGGGACGGGGCCGCGGGGTCGAGGAGGACATCGAGTGAGCGTTTACTAACCTACTGCGTGCCTTGCGACAAGGGCCCGCCCGCAGGCCGCGGGGCGGCGACCGGCGCCCGGCGCGCGGCAGGGAGGAGCGTTGGCGTCCCGGATCCTCGTGATCGGCAACAAGAACTACTCGTCGTGGTCGCTGCGCGCCTGGCTCGCGTTGCGCATGGCCGGGCTCGCCTTCGAGGAGCAGCGCATCCCCCTCTCGGTCGCGGGGACCCGGGCGGCGATCCTCCGCCACTCGCCCGCCGGCTGGGTGCCTGTCCTGCACGACGGTGCGCTCACGGTCTGGGACTCGCTCGCGATCTGCGAGTACGCCGCCGAGCAAGCGCCGCAGGCGGGCCTGTGGCCGGCGGAGGCGGCCGCGCGCGCGCACGCGCGGGCGATCAGCGCGGAGATGCACGCGGGCTTCGCCGCGCTGCGCAGCGCCCTGCCGATGAACCTGCGCGCGGAGGGCGCGCACCTCGCGCTGGCACCCGAGGTGCACGCCGAGGTCGAGCGCGTCGTCGCGATCTGGGAGGGCTGCCGCGCGCGCTCCGGTCTGGCCGGGCCCTTCCTCTTCGGCTCCTTCACGATCGCCGACGCGATGTACGCGCCCGTGGTGACGCGCTTCCACAGCTACGGCGTGGCGCTCCCGCCGGCGGCGCGGGCCTACGCCGACGCGGTGCGCGCGCTCCCCGCGCTCTGCGAGTGGACGGCCGCGGCCCGCGCGGAGCCCGAGCGCATCCCGGAGACCGACGCCGTGGCGCTCAGCGCTTGCGCGCGATCGTGAGCCCGTCGCCGATCGGGAGCAGGACGACCTCGACGCGCGGATCGGCGGCGAGCTTCGCGTTGAAGGCCCGGATCTGCCCGGTCGCCTCGTCGTCGGCCGCCGGGTCGGCGACGCGCCCGAACCAGAGCACGTTGTCGACGAGCACGAGCCCGCCCGGGCGCAGCCGCTCCAGGATCTCCTCGTAGTAGAGCGGGTAGCCGCCCTTGTCGGCGTCGAGGAAGGCGAGGTCGAAGCGGGGCTCGCGCGGCAGCGCGGCGAGCGTCTCGGCCGCCGGGCCGAGGCGCAGCTCGATGCGCTCGGCGACGCCCGCCTTCGCCCAGAAGCGGCGCGCGATCGCGGTCCACTCCTCGGAGACGTCGCAGCAGAGCAGCCGGCCCCCGGGCGCGAGCCCGCGCGCGATGCACAGGGCCGAGTAGCCGGTGAAGGTGCCGACCTCGAGCGCTTGGCGCGCGCCGATCGCGCGCGCGAGCAGGGTCAGGAAGGCGCCCTGCTCGGGCGCGATCTGCATGAGCGAGATCCCGCCGAGCTGCTTCGTCGCCGCGATCAGCTCCTGCTGCACGGCGTCGGGCGGGGTGCCGTGCCGGACCAGGTAGTCGTGGACGGCGGGCGAGAGGTGGAAGGACTTGGGGGCGTCGGGCATCGGGGCCTCGCGAGCCGGGTGGGAGGCACAATCTACCGCGCTGGGCGGGCGGAGCCGGCGCGGTTGACATGCGGATCCGCCTCCGGGAGCCTGGGCCCGCCGTGAAGTCCGTTCCGCCCCGCCGACCCCTGGTCCGCGCCGCCCTGCTGGCCTCGACGCTCGCGTACCTCTTCGCGGCGCACCCGGGCGTCCTCGTCGGATCGCTCGCAGCGAGCCTGGACGGCGGGCACCGGCTCTCGCTCGAGCCCGACACCGGCCACCTGGACGTGGTCCTCCATCACGACCGCCACGACGATCACGGCGGCCCGGGCCTCGAAGCCCACGAAGGGGACCACGTCGTCCACCTCGTGGCGTCCGATCCGCTGCGGGAGGGCGCCCGTCGCCTCCCGGCACCGCCCGCCTGGCTGGCGGCCGGCGTCGCGCTCGCGCCCGCGTCGATCGCGGAGCTCCCGTGGAACGGGGGGCTGCGTGCCGCGGGACGCAGCGCGGCGCTCCTGCGCACCGTCGTCCTGCGCGTCTAGACGGAGGCCGTGCTGCGCGCGCGAGGGCGCGCGCGTTCCGCGTGCGCGGCCTCGAGGCCGCGCGCGTGCCTCCGTCTCCCGTGCGAGGACGACACGATGCGACGATCCGTCGCGGCCTGGGCGCCGGCGCTGTGCGCCGCGCTCGCCGCCCCTGCGCAGGCCCAGCCCGGGCCGCCCGGCCCGCTCCCCCTGGGCCGCGAGCTCCCCACCTTCTCCGCTGCCGCGGATCCGGCGGCGAGCGCCGCGCCGGCGGCCGTGGATCCCACGGGCGTCCTGGGCCTCGAGGACGCGCTCGCGGCCGCGCTGCTCGGGAACCCCGAGCTCGCCTCCGAGGCCTACGAGCTGCGCGCGCGCGAGGCGGCGCTGCTCCAGGCCGGCCGGCGCCCGAACCCGACCCTCTCGCTCGAGGTCGAGGACGTCCTCGGCAGCGGGGAGCTCGGGGGTGCGAGCGAGTCGCAGACGACGCTCGAGATCGGGCAGCTCGTCGAGCTCGGCGGCAAGCGCGCGGCGCGCGTGCGTCTCGCCGAGGCCGAGCGCGGGCTGGCCGGCTGGGACCACGAGGCGCGCCGTCTCGACGTCTTCACCGCGACCGCGGACGCGTTCGCCGAGCTGCTCGCCGCGCAGGAGAGGAGCCGGCTTGCCGCCGCTGCCGCCCGCCTCGCCGCGGCGCTCGGTCGCGCTGCCCGGCAGCGGGTCGCGGCCGGGCTGGCCTCGCCGGCCGAGCGGATCCGCGCCGACGTCACCGTTGCCGAAGCCGCCCTCGCGAGCGAACGCGCCGAGCGCGCGGTGGCGGTCGCACGTGCGGCGCTCGCCCAGCAGTGGGGCGGCACGGAGGCCCGCTTCGAGCGCGCCGCCGGCGACCTCGGGGTGCCGCCCGAGCCGCCGCCCCTCGACGAGCTGCGCAGCCGTGCGGCCGGGAGCCCCGAGCGGGCGCGCTGGGCCGTGGCGCGCGAGGGCCGCGACGCCGAGCTCGCGGGCGCCCGCAGCGCGCGCGTGCCCGACGTGACGCTCGCGGCAGGGCCGCGCTACCTGGCCGGCTCCGACGACGCGACGCTCGTCTTCGGGGCGTCGCTCCCGCTTCCGCTCTGGGATCGCAACGACGGGGCGATCGCGGAGGCGCGCTACCGGCGCGCCCGGGTCGAGCAGGAGCAGCGCGCGGCGGAGCAGCGCGCGGACGCCGAGCTCGCGGCGGCGCGGGCCGCGCTCCTGGCCTCGAGCGCGGAGGCGGAGCGGCTCGGTGCGAGCGTGCTCCCTGCGCTCGATCGCCTCGCCGCCGAGCTCCGGCGCGGCTACGAGGCCGGCCGCAACTCCCAGCACGAGGTGCTGGAGGCCGAGGCCGAGCGGATCGCCACCTCCCTGCGCCGGGTCGACGCCCTGCTCGAGGCGCAGCGCGCCGCGCATCGGCTGGAGCGCCTCACCGGCGCACCGCTCGGGAGGGCGGCCCGATGATCCGCGGGACGCTCCTGCGAGCGGCGGCGCTCGCGATCGCCGGGGCCCTGGCCGGCTGCGGAGCCGGCGAGCCGCACGCAGACGACGGGAGCGAAGCCCATGGGCCCGAGCGCGACGGCCACGACCACGCGTCCGCGCCGGAGCCGATCCCGATGGACGCTGCGCAGCGCGCAGCCGCCGGCATCGAGGTTGCCACCGCCGGCCCCGCGACGATCCACGAGCACGTGGTGCTGGGGGGCCGCATCACCGCCAACGAGGACGCGCTCGCCCATCTCCGGCCGCGCTTCCCGGGCGCGGTGCTCGCGGTCCACAAGCGCGTCGGCGATCGGGTCGCGCCCGGTGACCTGCTCGCGGTCATCGAGAGCAACGAGAGCCTGCACCCCTACGAGGTGCGCGCGCGCCTCGCGGGCACCGTGATCGCCAAGGAGATCGCACCCGGCGAGTTCGTGTCGAGCGAGCAGGAGATCTTCGTGATCGCCGACCTCTCGACCGTGTGGGTGGATCTCGACGTCTACCGCCCCGACTTCGGCCGGCTGCGGCTCGGCCAGCGCGTACGCGTCGACGCCGGCGACGGCACGCCGCCCGCGGAGAGCACGATCTCGTATCTCTCGCCGGTCGGGGCACCGAACACCCAGACGCTCCTGGCGCGGGCCGTGCTGCCGAACCCGGATCGCACCTGGCGCCCGGGCCTGTTCGTCACCGCCGAGGTCGAGCGTGAGTCCGAGGACGTGGCGGTGGCGGTCGCCGCCGGGGCCGTGCAGCGGCTGGGCGACCGCGACGTCGTCTACCTCGAGCGCGAGGGCGGCTTCGTGGCGCAGCCCGTCGAGCTCGGGCGCCGCGACGCGGAGCGCGTCGAGGTGCGCGCGGGCCTGGCCGCCGGCCAGCGCTACGCGGCCCAGGGGAGCTTCGTCGTGAAGGCCGAGGCCGGCAAGGCCGGCGCGAGCCACGAGCACTAGGAGACCGACACGGGATGGAGAGGATCGCCCCGACGCGGCTTCGGCCGGTCGCCTAGGAGCAGGAGGGCGCCGTGCTGGACGCCGTGATCCACTTCTCGTTGCGCCGCCGCTGGCTCGTGCTGGCGGCCACGGCGTTCGCCGCCGCGTTCGGCGCCTGGAGCTTCACGCAGCTCCCGATCGACGCCGTGCCCGACATCACGAACGTGCAGGTGCAGGTGAACACCGAGGCGCCCGGCTTCTCGCCGCTCGAGATCGAGCAGCGGATCACGGTGCCGATCGAGACCACGCTGGCCGGCCTGCCGCGCCTCGACCACACGCGCTCGCTCTCCCGCTACGGGCTCTCGCAGGTGACGGTGGTCTTCGAGGACGGCACCGACGTCTACTTCGCGCGCCAGCTGATCGGCGAGCGGCTGCGCGAGGCGGCGGGCTCGCTGCCGCCTGGCGTCGAGCCGACGCTCGGCCCGATCGCGACGGGCCTCGGCGAGATCTTCTCGTTCACGATGGCGGCCGAGCCCGGCGCCCTCGATCCACAGGGCCGTCCCTGGGACGCCACCAGCCTGCGCACGCTCCAGGACTGGGTCGTGCGCCCGCAGCTGCGCGGGGTGTCCGGCGTCGCGGAGGTCAGCACGATCGGCGGCTTCGCGCAGGAGATCCACGTGACGCCGCGGCCCGAGCGCCTGGTCGCCTACGGGCTCTCGTTCCGCGACCTGCTCGACGCCATCGCGCGCAACAACGCGAACGTCGGCGCGGGCTACATCGAGAAGAACGGCGAGCAGGTGCTGGTCCGCGCGCCCGGCCAGGTGGCGGGTCCGGAGGACGTCGAGCGGATCGTGGTCGGCCTGCACGAGGGCGTGCCGGTGCGCGTCGCGGAGGTCGCCGAGGTCGGGCCGGGGCGCGAGCTGCGGACGGGAGCCGCCACCCTGGACGGCGAGGAGGTGGTGCTCGGCACGGTCATCATGCTGCTCGGCGAGAACAGCCGCTCGGTGTCGCAGCGCGTGGCCGCGAAGCTCGCCGAGGTGAACGAGACCCTGCCGGAGGGCGTCGTCACGCGAACCGTCTACGACCGCAGCGAGCTCGTCGAGCGGACGATCGCGACGGTCGAGCGCAACCTCGTCGAGGGCGCGCTGCTGGTCGTGGTCGTGCTCTTCCTGCTGCTCGGCAACGTGCGGGCAGCCTTCCTGACCGCACTGGTGATCCCGCTCTCGATGCTGCTCACCTTCGCGGGCATGGCCCGCGGGCGGATCAGCGGCAACCTGATGAGCCTCGGCGCGCTCGACTTCGGCCTGATCGTGGACGGCGCGGTGATCATCGTCGAGAACTGCATCCGGCGCCTGGCGGAGGCGCAGGCCGAGCGCGGCGGCCCGCTTCCCCTGGCGGAGCGCCTCGACACGGTGGCGGAGGCGACCCGGCAGGTGGTCCGGCCGAGCGTCTTCGGCGTGACGATCATCCTGATCGTCTACGTGCCGATCCTCGCGCTCGCGGGCGTCGAGGGGAAGATGTTCCAGCCGATGGCGATCACCGTGATCCTGGCGCTGCTCGCGGCGCTGCTGCTCTCGGTGACCTTCGTGCCGGCCGCGGTGGCCGTCTTCCTCGGCGGCCGGGTGCGCGAGCGCGAGAACGCGTTGATGGGCGGGGCGCGGCGCGGCTACGCCTGGGTCCTCGAGCACGCGCTCGCGCGGCCGCTGCCCGTGCTCGCCGCCGCCGCGGCCCTGGCCGCCGGTGCGCTCGGGCTGGCGTCGGGCATGGGCCGCGAGTTCATCCCGACCCTCGACGAGGGGGACGTCGCGGTGCAGGCGCTGCGCATCCCCGGCACCAGCCTCACGCAGTCGATCGCGATGCAGAAGGGCGTGGAGCGGGCGCTGCTCGCGCTGCCCGAGGTCTCGCACACGATGGCCCGGATCGGCACCGCGGAGATCGCCACCGACCCGATGCCGCCGAGCATCGCGGACGGCTACGTCATGCTGAAGCCGCGGAGCGCCTGGCCGGATCCCGAGAAGCCGAAGGCGCGCCTCGTGACGGAAATCGAGGAGCGGCTCGCAACCCAGCCCGGCAACAGCTACGAGATCAGCCAGCCGATCGAGCTGCGCTTCAACGAGCTGATCGCCGGCGTGCGCAGCGACGTCGCGGTCAAGATCTTCGGCGACGACTTCGCGACGCTGCAGCACCTCGGCGAGGAGGTCGCCGGAGTCCTCGAGGGGATCCGGGGGGCGGCCGACGTGAAGGCCGAGCAGGGCGCCGGGCTCCCCTTCCTCGAGATCCGCTTCGACCGCGCCGCGCTGGCGCGCTTCGGCCTCTCGCTCGACGAGGTGCAGGAGGTGGCGCGCATCGCGATCGGCGGCGAGGTGGCGGGGCAGGTCTTCGAGGGCGACCGGCGCTTCGACCTGGTCGTGCGCC
>JAPSFT010000031.1 GCA_035063765.1 Deltaproteobacteria bacterium | reverse complement strand
TCGCGGCGACGGGCCGACGCAGCGTTGCGCTCCCTCCCCATGGCGACGGCCATGGCTCGGTCGCGCGCCTTGCGAGCGGCCCGTCGCCGCGATCTCGGTGCACACCCAGCCGCCCGCGACGGCTCGAGACTTCGACGGCGAACTTCCGACACCGGACACTAGAGCTCCACCAGGGCCGCGAGTGCGGCGCGCAGCTTGAGCCGCGTCTCGGCAAGCTCCGCCTCCGGCTCCGAGCCCTCGACGACCCCGGCGCCGGCCCAGAGCGTCGCGCGGCCCCCCTGGAGGAGCGCGCAGCGCAGCGCCACCGCGAGCTCGCCGTTGCCGCCGGCGGCGAGCCAGCCGACGCCCCCACCGTACAGGCCCCGGTCGAGCGCCTCGTGCCGGGCGAGGAAGGCGCGCGCGGCCGCGCGCGGCGCGCCCCCGATCGCGGGGGTCGGGTGCAGGCGCCCGGCGAGCGCGAGCAGATCGGGCGGCGCGCCAGGCTGCAGCCGGCCCTCGATCGCCGTGTGGAGGTGCTGGACGCCGTCGAGGCGCAGCAGATCCGGCGCCTCGGGGACGTCGAGCTCTGCGCACACGGGAGCCAGGGCCGCGGCGATCGCGCGCCGCACCACCGCGTGCTCGGCCTGCTCCTTCTTGCTCTCGCGCAGCGTCCGGGCGAGCTGCGCGTCCTCGTCGGGCGTGCGGCCGCGCGGCGTGGAGCCGGCGAGGGCGCTCACCCGCACGCGCAGCGCGTCGCGGCGCACGAGCCGCTCGGGGCTCGCGCCGACGAAGCAGGCCGCACCCGTGCCGATCCCGAACACGAAGCAGCCGGGATGCTGGCGGGCGAGCGTCGCCAGCACGCGCGCGGCGTCGAAGCGCCCGCGCCGGGCGACGCGGCAGGCGCGGGCGAGCACGACCTTCTCGAGCTCGCCGCGCGCGATCGCGGCGAGCGCGGTCGCAACGCCGCGCCGGTAGGCCCGGGGGCTGCGGTCGGCGCGTACGGCGAAGCCGGGCGCCGCGTCCTCGCCGGCGGGGTCGGCAGGCGCCCGCGCCGGCGGATCCGGCGTGCGCAGGCGGGCCGCGATGCGCTCGGGATCGTCCGCGGGCCCGACCTGCGCGCACAGGATCCGCCAGGCGCGCGCGCCGGCGCGCACGAAGGTGCGCTCGGGCAGGGTGAAGCGCAGCGGCGGGAGGCCCGCCCAGGGTGCGTGCGTGCTCGCCTCGTCTCCGTGGGCGAAGGCGCCGAGCAGGAGGGGGCTCGCCTCGGCGGGAGCCGTCCCGTCACCCGGCTCGGTGCCGCTGCGCAGGCCCGCAAAGAGCGCGCGGGCGCGCGCGGCGGCGTCGGCGAAGCGGGCGGCGCCCGCGGCCTCGACGGCCGCGACGGCGCCCTCGCCCGCGATGGCGAGGCCCTGCGCCGGCACCGACCAGTAGCAGCGCTCGGTGCCGGCCGCGGCGAAGCACGCGAGCGGATCGAGCGTCCCGGGCGCCCGCTCGCGCCAGGCGGCCAGGAGCGGCCGGCCCGTGCGGCGCGCCTCCGCCGCCACGCGCGCGAGGTGCGCGGCGAGCGGGTCGCTCATCGTGCGGCTCCGGCCCGCGTCGCGGTCAGGAGCTGCGCCGCGCCGAGCAGGAGCGGGCGCTTCGCGGCGCCCGCGAAGCCGGCCGCCCCGAGCCGCGCGAGCAGCTCGGTGGCGGGCGGCAGGTAGCCGGTCGAGCGGGGCAGGTAGGCGTAGGCGGCGCGGTCCGAGAGCAGGCCCCCGATCCGGGGCACGACGCGGTCGAAGTAGAGCGAGTGGGCAGCGGCGAGCGCGCGCCCGCGCGGGCGATCGACGTCGAGCAGCGCCACGCGCCCGCCGGGCACGAGCACGCGCGCCAGCTCGGCGAAGACCGGCGCCAGGGTCTCGAAGTTGCGCAGCGCGAAGCCACACACGACGGCGTCGATCGACGCGTCGGCGAGCGGGAGCCGCTCGGCATCGCCCTGCGTGAGGCCGGCGGCGACGCCGCGCCGCCGGGCGCCGCGCAGCATCCCGCGCGAGAGGTCGATCCCGACCACGTGCGCCCCCCGCCGCGCGGCCGCGGCGGCGAGGTCGCCGGTGCCGCAGGCGAGATCGAGGACGCGGTCGCCGGGCCCGACGCGCGCCGCCTCGAGCGCGAGCCGCCGCCAGCGCTGGTCGAGCCCACCCGTGAGCAGCCGGTTCAGCGCGTCGTAGCGCGGCGCGATGCGATCGAACATCGCCTGGACGGTGGCGCGCTTGGCTCCGGCGGCCGGTAGCACGCTCACTTCCAGCGCACCTCCAGGCGCGCGGACTCGGTGGCCGCGATCGCGGCGCGCAGCGCCTCGCCGTCGCCGGCGCCCTCGAGGCGCGCCAGGGCGCGCGTGACGAGCGTGCGCTGGAAGAAGAGCGCCACGAGCCGGGTCGCCTGTGGCAATAGCTCGCGGAAGCGGGTGGTCACGGCCTCGACGTCGGTGGTGGTGCCGTCCGGGCGTCGCACGTGGCGGTCGAAGAGGTCGATCGCCCGCTCGGCGAGCTCCTGGGTGGCGCGCGCGTGCTGCACGGCGAGCTCGATCAGCTGGCCGAGAGGCAGACCGGCGCCGAGCAGCGCGAGGCCCGCGCGCGCCATCTGGAGATCCGCCTCGCTGAAACGCTCCTCGTCACCGATCCGCAGCGGCTGCACGAGGCCGGCGGCCTGCGCCGCCCCGATCAGCGCTTCGGGAACGCCCGCCTCGCTGGCGAGCTCCGCCCGGCAGAGCGTGCGCCGCCCGACCTGCTCCTCGACGAGCGCCGCGAGGAGCGGCTCGCGATCGGGAGCGGCGCTCGCCTCGGCCGCGAGGACGCGCCGGATCAGCTGGAGCGAGAGGCCGTCGGCGAGCAGCCGGCGGATCCGGCGCAGGCGCTCGAGGTGCGCCTCGTCGTAGAGCGCGATGCGGCCTTCGCGCCGGGGCGGGGGCAGCAGGCCGCGGCCCTGGTAGAAGCGGATCGTGTCGACGCGGACGCCGCTGTGGCTGGCGAGAGCCTCGATCCGATATTCCATGTAGTGACTATGAGAGTATTCACTCCTATTGTCGACCCGTGGATCCCCGTGGGGTCGATCGCAGGTCGATCGCACGGTTCGCTAGGCTCGGCGCCCGTCGAGTCGCGGGCGCGAGGAGCAAAGCCGCTCGCGGCCCGTTCCGCGATTCCGCAAGGGGGAAGCCAGTGAGCGGCGGCGCCACGGCCTTCGCACCCTCGGTCGACGCCGCGGCCTACGTTCCGAACGCGGCCGCCGCGCGCGTCCTTGCGGCGCTCGAGGGCTGGGCGGCCGCCGGCGAGCCTCCGGTCCGGGTGCTGCGCGGGCCCGAGGGCGCCGGCAAGTCGATGCTGCTGGCCGTGCTCGCCGAGCGCACCGGGCGGCGCACCGTTCCGGTCCTGGTGTCGGCCGTGAGGCTCGATCCGGATGGGCTCGCGCGCCGCGTGCTCGACGCGCTCGGGGCGCCCTGGGACGGCTCTCCGCGCGTTGCGGTGGCCCGTGCGGTCGAGCAGCTCGGTGCGCGCCGGGTGCTGCTCCTGGTCGACGACGCCGACGCGCTCGCACCGCGCACCGAGATGTGGCTCTTCGACTCCGTGCGGCGGAGCGGGGGCGGACTGCTGGCGCTGCTCGCGGTCCGCGACGGGCGCCTTGCCACCGAGCTCGCGAACGCCTTCCAGGGGGGCACCGAGGTGGTAACGATCGAGCCCGCCCTGAGCCGCGAGGAGATCGAGACCTGGCTGCGCGCCGAGCTCGTCCGCTGCGGGGCCGGGCCCGAGGCACGTGCCCGCTTCGACGCACCCGCGCTGGCGCGGATCCACGAGCGCTCGGGCGGCGTTCCGGGCCGGGTGAGGATGGAAGCGGCCGCATTCCTCGCGGCCGCCGGCGAGGCTGCGGCCCGACCGAGCGCCCGCGAGGCGGCACCCGTGCCGCCGGCCCGCGAGGCGGCACCCGTGCCGCCGGCAAGGGACGCGGCACGCGTTCCGCGCGCGGCCACGCCGCCTGCGCGGGACGTCGCAGCGCCCGCGCGCGCGAGCACCTCGCTGACACCGGAAGATGTCACTGGCGGGCGCGAGGTGCCGCGCGGCGCGAACGGCGCACCGTCCCCGCTCGCCGCGCCGAGATCGCGGCCGGCGGCGCGAGCCGCGGTCGCGGCCCGCCGCGACTCGCTGCTGCGCTGGCTCGTGCTGCCCGTTGCCCTCGCGGCCGCCTACGTCGCCGGCTTCCTGACCGCGCAGATGCTCGAGGCGCTGCGCGCGGGGCCCGCGGCGGTGCCCGCGCTCGCGACCGAGGCGGACTCCGCCGCGGCCGCGCCCCCCGTCTCGGCGCCGCCCCCGCTTGCGTCCGGCGCGGCTTCCGCCGCGCTCTCGCCTCCCGCGGAGGCGGATCCCGCAGTGGCGCCGGCCCCGCCGCCGCCCACCGCGCTCCGTGGCCACGATCCCTTCGCGTCGCCCGTCCTGCCCGCAGCCGGTGCCCAGACCTCCGCTGCCGCGCCCGCCGCGCAGGCCGCCGCCGCCGCGCCGCCCGCAGTGTCGGCTCCGCCGCGCACGCTCGCGAGCGAGCCGCGAGCGGCAGGCGACCCGCTCGCGCCGCCGCCGGCCTCCGCTGCCGCGCCGCCCGCGCTCGCGCCCGAGCAGCCGGAGCAGCCCGAGCGGCCACGCCGCCGCGCCGAAGCCCCGCGGAGCCCCACCGCCGTCGACGTGGAGGCCGAGCCCGGCGCCTCGATCCTGGTCGACGGGCGGCCGGTGGGCTCGGGCACGGTGCGCGACCTGCGCCTTGCACCGGGACCGCACCGGGTCGAGGTGTGGCTGCCGGACGGGCGCGTCGTCGAGCGCGTGGTCGAGGTGCGCGGCACCCGCTACCAGATCCACGTGCGCTGACGCGCCTCCGTGTCGCCTGGCGCAACGGGAGGGGCGCCGCGCCGTGTCCTCGCGGTGGGGCATCACAAGTGCCAAGGTAGGGGGCGTGGCGAGGCTCGACGCACGGACCGGTCAGGCCGCGCTCGACGGGCGGCTCGCACGCTCCGAGCGCAGCCGCCATGCGATCGTCGAGGCGATGCTCGCGCTGGTGGGCGAGGGCGAGCCGAGCCCCACCGCCGAGCAGGTGGCGGCCCGCGCCCGGGTCGGGATCCGGACCGTCTTCCGCCACTTCCGCGACATGGAGGGCCTGTTCGCCGCGATGGACGCGCGGCTCGAGGCGCGGGTGGCGCCGCGCTTCTCGGGGCCGCCCGTGCCCGGTCCTCTCGAGCAGCGCGTGCGCGCCCTGCTCGAGCGGCGCTGCCGGCTCTACGAGACGATCGCCCCCTACGAGCGCGCGGGCGCGCGGCGCCGCGCCGGCTCGCCGTTCCTGCGCGCGAGCCACGCCGCGCTCGCGCGCCGCCTGCGTGCCGAGCTGCGCCGCTGGCTGCCCGAGCTCGCCCGTGCGCCCGAGCCCCTGGCCGAGGCCTTCGAGCTCGTGACCTCTTTCGAGGCCTGGGACCGGCTGCGGGCCGAGCAGCGCCTCGGGCCCGCACGGGCCCACGCCACGCTCGAGCGGATGGCGCTCGCGCTCGCGAAGGCGCTCGCGCGCTGACGCGCCGCGGGTGCAGCCGCGGCGCTGCGCCGCGTGCGTCCTGCGAGCCGGCCCGCCGCCATGCCCCGACGCGCGCGGGGGCGGCCCGCGCGACCGCGACACGCGCACGCTCGGCTCGAGAGGGACCGCGCTGCCGCTCTCCGCGCGAGGACGATCCACCGCCGCGTCACGCGGCGAGCCGGTAGCCTTCGCCGCGCACGGTCTCGATCAGGCGGCGCCCCGTGCCGAGCTTGCGGCGCAGCTTCGCGATGTGGACGTCGACGGTGCGGGTCTCGACCCGCTCCGGCGCGCGGCAGCCCCAGACCTCGGCCAGCAGCCGCCGGCGTCCGACGATGCGCCCGCGCTCGCTCGCGAGGAGGCGCAGGATCTCGAGCTCGCGGCGCGAGAGCCCGACCGACGCGCCCGCGCGCGTGGCGGCGAGCCGCACGGGCTCGATCCACCAGTCACCGAAGGGGAAGGGCGCCGGGGCCGGCTCGCCCCGCCCGCTGCGGCGCAGGAGCGCGTCGATGCGCGCCAGGACCAGCGGGACGGAGAAGGGCCTGGTGACGTAGTCGTCGCTCCCGCAGCGGAAGCCTTCGAGCACGTCCTCCTCCCGCGCGCTGGCGGCGAGCATCAGGATCGGCAGGCGCGGGTCGCGCGCGCGGAGCGCGCGGCACAGCTCGAAGCCGTCGAGCCCGGGAAGGAGGGGGTCGAGGATCACGAGGTCGACGCCGCCCGCGAGCCCCTGGCGCAGGCCGTCGTCGCCCGAGGTCGCGGCGGCGGGCTGGTAGCCGCGATAGGCGAGCACGTCGCACAGCCCGCGCCGGGTCGCGGGCTCGTCCTCGATCACCAGGATCCGCGGGCGCGCTGCCGGCATGCTGCTCTCCGGTGTAGGAAGCCCCGTGCCTCGCCTGCGTAAACCGCCCGTAACGGGATGGGTTGCGCTCTTTACCGCTCTTTTCCGGACGGCGCCCCGGGCGCCGGGTACTTCCGGCAGGAGCGCACGGGAGCGCTCCCCGACCCGCTGGAGGAGATCCCATGACCGCCCACGATCCGACCCGAGCCCCGTCGCGCCTCGGCCGCCGGCCGCTGCGCCTGGCCTGCCTGCTGCTGGCCCTCACTGCCGCGGCCGGCGCCGCGGCGCGCCTCGTCGAACGCCCGGCGCCCGCGCCGGCGCCCATCGACCTCCCGCGCAGCTTCCGCGCGCCGGGCGGCGGTGCGCTGCACTTCTCCGGAGCCCTCGAAGGGACGGCGGTGCTCCCCGGCCAGGACGGGCTCGTGCGCATGGAGCTCGTGCTCGGCGCCGCGGCGCGCGAGGCGAGCACCCCGCCGGTGCGCGTCCCGACCGACCTCGTGGTCGTCCTCGACCGCTCGGGGTCGATGATGGGCGAGAAGATCGTGCACGCGCGCGCAGCGGTGCGCGGGCTCGTCGAGGCGCTCGGTCCGGCAGACCGCTTTGCGCTCGTGGCCTACGCCGACACCGCCGTGCCGGTACTCCCGCTCGGGAGCCCCGGCGCCTCGTGGCGGGCTGCGGTCGAGTCGATCGCGGCCGAGGGCGGCACCCACCTCTCGAGCGGGCTCGACCTCGGGCTCGCGATCGTGGACGGCGCTCGCGTCGAGGGCCGGAGCCCGCGCGTCGTGCTGATCTCCGACGGGCTCGCGAACCAGGGCGACACCTCGCGCGAGGGCCTGCTGGCCCGTGCCCGGCGCGCCGCGCACGGCGAGTACGCGCTCTCGACCGTCGGGGTCGGCGCGGACTTCGACGAGGGTCTGATGGCGGCGCTCGCCGACGCCGGCACCGGCAACTTCCACTTCCTGGCGAGCGCGGGCGGCCTCGGGTCGATCCTGGAGGCCGAGCTCGCCACGGCGCGCGAGACGGTCGCCACCGGCCTGCAGGTCACCATCGAGCCCGGCCCCGGCGTGTCCGTCGTGGACGCGTCCGGCTACCCGCTCACGCGCGCGGAGGGCCGCACGAGCTTCACGCCCGGCGGCCTCTTCGCCGGCCAGGAGCGACGCATCTGGGTGACGCTTCGGGTGGCGCCCGGGGCAAGGGGAGTGGTCCCGCTCGGCGCCTTCTCGCTCGACTACCGCATGGCCGGCGAGCCCCATCGCCTGGCCTTCTCCGAGACCCCGCGCGTCGCCGCCGTCGCCGACGAGGCGCGCTACGTGGCCTCGCTCGACCGCGCGAGCTGGGAGCGCAGCGTGATCGTCCACCAGTACAACGCGCTGCGCCGTTCGGTGGCCGAGGCCGTGCAGGCGGGCCGCGAGCAGGAGGCCGTCGCCGAGATCCAGCGCTATCGCACGCAGGTCGAGCAGCGCAACCGCGAGCTGGCCTCGCCCGCGGTCGCTGCCCAGCTCGACGAGGCCGCGAAGCTCGAGACGCGCCTGCGCGACGCGGCCAGCGGGGCCGCGCCGATGGCGCCGCTCGAGACCAAGGAGCTGCGCGCGCGCTCGGAGAACGAAGGCCGCCCGGGCAGCCGGAAGTAGGGAAGGAGGACGCCATGGGCCTGCGACTGCTCGACCGCATCGCGCTGCTCCTGCGCGCCGACGCGCACGCCGTGGTGGGCGCCCTCGAGGAGCGCTCGCTGCTCCTCGAGCAGACGCTGCGCGACGCGGAGCTGGATCTGCTCGAGAAGCGCGCGCGCGTGGACGCGCTCGCCCAGGAGGAGGAGCGCGTGCGCGCACGCGCGGCGCGCTCCGCCGCGGCGGGCGCGGCGCTCGACGAGGACGTCGAGCTCGCGCTCGCCGGCGGCCGCGAGGAGCTGGCGCGCTTCGCGATCCGCAAGCTCCTCCCGCTGCGCGCCGAGGGTGCTGCGCTCGCGCGCGAGGCGGCCTCGCTGGCCGCCTCGCGCGCGGCGCTCGCCGAGCGGCTGGCAGCGCAGGAGGGCGAGCTCGAGGAGCTGCGCGCGCGGGTGCGCGCGCGCCTCGCCGAGGGTCCCGGATGCGCGGGCGCGCCGGGCACGCCGCCGCCCGTGGACGAGGCCGAGGTCGAGCTCGAGCTGCTGCGCCGGCGCGGCCCGGCTCCGGAGGCCGGGGGGGCCGCCCCTGGATCCGGGGACCCTGCATCCGGTGCAGCGAGCAGCGCGCGCGCCGCGGGGGGCTTCGAGGGCGCGCCCGAGGAGACGGCGCGATGAGGGGGAACGACTTCGGGACCAGCGTCGTCTTCGCAGCCACGGTGGCCATCGCGTGGCCGGCGGTCGCGCTGGTCGCGGCGCCGCTCCTCGGCGCACGCGGGGCGCTCTCGCTCTACCTGGTTGCAGCCGCCGCGCTCTACGGCTACGGGATCGCGCCCGATCGCGTCCGCGGGACGGGAGCCGCGCTCGCCACGGCGGCGCTCGGCGCGCTCGTGCTCCTGTTCGCGCGTGACGCCTGGGAGGCGGCGGTGGGCGCCGCGGTCGCGCTCGGCGTGGTCCGCAGCGCGCTGCTCTACCGCTCGCGGCCGGCGCGCGCGCTCGCGATCGAGACGGCGCTCCTCGGGGGCGGCCTCCTGCTCGCGCGCTGGCTCGCCACCCCCGGGCCGCTCGGCATCCCGCTCGCGCTCTGGGGCTTCTTCGCCGTCCAGGCGGGCTTCTTCGCGATCGGTGGCGTACGCGAGCGGGCGCCCGAGGCGGGCCCGGGCGACCGCTTCGAACGGGCCCGGCGGCGGGCGCTCGCGCTGCTCGACAGTCCCTGAGGCGAGCCGCCGGGCGGGCGATGGCGGTTCGGCTATAGAGCGGCCATGAGCAGCGAAGAGCGGCGCCGCGATCCCGGCGCGCCGCTGCGGATCGGCGACCTGCCGCTGCGGATCGGCGTCTCGAGCTGCCTGCTCGGCGAGCGGGTGCGCTGGGACGGCGGCCACAAGCGTGACGCCTTCCTCGCCGGCGAGCTCGCGCCCTTCGTCGAGTGGGTTCCGGTGTGCCCGGAGCTCGAGCTCGGCATGGGCGTACCGCGCGAGCCGATCCGTCTCGTTGGGCGCGCGGGCGGGGCCCGCGCCCGCGCGCCTGGCGGTGCCCGCGCCGCGGGTGCGCACCCGCGGCTCGTGGGCGAGCGCAACGGGCGGGATTGGAGCGGTCCGATGCGTGCCTGGGCGCGCCGGCGCGTGCGCGCGCTCGCGGCGCTCGGGCTGTGCGGCTACGTGCTGAAGCAGGGCTCGCCGAGCTGCGGGCTGGAGCGGGTCGCGGTGTGGAGCGCCGCGGGCCGCGCGGCTCGGCGCGGTCGCGGCCTCTTCGCCGAGGCGCTCCTCGAAGGCCTCCCGCTCCTCCCGGTCGAGGAGGAGAGGCGCCTCGCCGACCCGTGCGTACGCGATCACTGGCTCGAGCGCATCTTCGCCCAGCGCCGCCTGCGGGCCTTCTTTGCCGGCCGCTGGTCGCGCGCCGGGCTCGCCGCCTTCCACGGCGCGCACGAGCTGCAGCTCCTCGCGCACTCGCCCCGGCACCTCGCGGAGCTCGCGCGGCTCGCGGCGGGCGATCCCGCCCTCGGGCGCGCAGCGCTGCGCGCGCGCTACGAAGCGGGCTTCGCGGCGGCGCTGCGCGTGCCGGCGACACCCCGGCGCCACGCCCGCGCGCTCCGGCACGCCGCCGAGCGGCTGCGCTCCGGGCTCGACCCGCGCGAGCAGCGCGCGCTCGCGGCGCGGATTGCGGACCATGGCCGCGGCGAACTGCCGCTGCGCGCGCCCCTCGCCTGCGTGCGTGCCCACGCCGCCCGGCTCGGGATCGAGGCGCTCGGCGGGCAGCTCTACCTCGCTCCGTCCGCGGCGGAGCGGACGCTCCGCAAGCTCGGCTAGGGCCTCGCAGCGCTGCGATCCCCGGGCGAAGCGCGGGCGGCGCGATCCGCGCGGCGGCCCGCGGGTGCGCCGGCGCTCGCGTCAGCAGAGCACGATCAGCAGGATGATCCCGGGGATGATGAAGAGCAGGAAGCCCAGCACGATCGCGATGATCTCGACCGTGTCGTAGTGGCAGCGGCCGCTGTTGCCCGAGACCGTCACGCCGTTGCCCGCGAGCCGGACCAGGCCTTCGAACTCGCGGGCGGCCTCGGCGGGGGTCGCGGCCTTCGCCACCCTCGCCTCGTAGGCGGCGAGCGTCCCGTGCGCGCGGCGCAGGCTGCCGCTCCAGGGCGCAAGCCTCCGCGCAGCGCCGAGCGCCCGGCGCGCGAGGCCGCTCGGGCGGATCGCGAGCCGGCGCGCCTCCTCGGCGCTCCGCGCCTGCGCGACGAGGTCGCGGTAGCGCACGAGCTCGGCGACGTCGATCTCGCAGGCGCAGTCGGGCACGCCGAGCGCACCGAGCAGCTCCGGGAAGGTCGCCGCCGGCGCGGCCGCCGAGGCCCCGGCGGGCGGGAGCGCGGCCCGGGCCGGCGCGCTCGCGAGCGCGAGCGCCGCGCACGCGGCCCCGAGCGCCGCCACGAGGCGTCCTGCAACCCGACGCCGCCCACGACCGATGGCGCTGCGCATGCCGAGCCCTCCCTCTCCGTGCGGGCGCACAACGATAGCCGCGGCGCCCCGGGCCGGCAGCGCTTCACGCCGCGCCGAGTCGCGCCGCGCCGCGCCGCGCTTGCCCCGCGCACGCCCCGCCCTGTCGCGCGGGCGCGCGGGCGCGCGGGCGCGCTGCGGTCCTCGTCGGCGAGGACGGCGGAGCGACCGCACCCGATCGCGGGCGGCCGGGGCTACTTCCGCGGAAGCCCGCGCAGGACGATCTCGGTCACGGCGTTCGCGCTCTCCTGCGCCGGCTGGGCGAGGACGCTCGCGACCCGCGGCTGCGCGAACTCGCGGCCCAGCCCGCCGAGCACGTGCGCCAGCGCCGCCGGGTCGACGGGCGCGATCTCGCCCTCGGCGATGGCGCGCTCCACGAGCTTGCGCGCGACCGCGACGATGTAGGCCTCGTGCGCGTCGATCAGCTCCCGACTCCCGGCGATCCCCTCGAACTCGCGCGCGAACGCGATCGTGGCCGGCTGCAGCGCCTCGTTGACCGCGCGGAGGTAGCGCCGCAGCGAATCGAGGGCGCCGTCGCCGCGGCCGATCGCCTCGATCGCGCGCCGGCCGATCCGGCGCAGCCTCCGGTCCATCACGGCGAGCACCAGCTCGTCCTTGCTCGGCGCGATGCCGTAGAGGGTGCGCAGCGAGCAGTTCACGCGCGCGGCCATCTGCACCATCGTGAGCTCGGCGAAGCCCCCGCCCACGACCAGCGCCTCGAGCTGGTCGAGCACCTCGCGCCGCCGCGGCGTGAGGCGCGCCTCCGCCTCGGGGCGCAGGCGCGGCTTCGGCGTCCGCACGCCCGCCACGGTGAAGCGCGCGGGCGGGCGCTCCGCCCGCTTCACGGGAGCAGGGCTCGGGGGATCTCCACGAGGCGCGCGCGCAGCCACTCGCCGAGGCCCTTGGCCTGCGGGTCCTGGCGCGTGGACGCGGCGACCCCTTCCTCGAGCAGCCCGTGGATCACGAAGTTGAGCGCGCGCAGCGCGGGGAGCCGGTGGCGCTCGATCGCGAGGCCCGCCGTCTCGGGCAGGAGCGCGCGCAGGCGCTCGACGTCGAGGAAGGCGTCGAGCCACGCCCAGGCCGCGTCGCTGCGCGCGAAGATCCCGAGGTTGGCGTCACCGCCCTTGTCGCCCGAGCGCGTGCCGAAGAGCCGGCCGAGCGGCACGCGCTCGGTGGGTCCGCCGGGGGCCGTGGCGCGGGGCTCCGGCGCGGGCGTCACGGCCGACGGCGCCGGCGGGATCACCGAGGACACGCTGTGCCGCTCGCCGTTCCAGAGCGTCACCACCTCCTGGGGGGCGGCGGCGGCCGCGATCCGTGCCGGCTCGTACACGCCGTAGGGTCGCCCCTCGTTCGGCCCGCCCGAGAGGCCGAAGAAGCCCGGGATCGAGGCCAGCGCGGTCTCGATGATCGCGTTCGAGAAGGCGCGCCCCACCTTGTTGGCGTCGGGGTCCTTGACGCCCAGCACCCACATCGCGACGGCCTGCTCGTTGCACTCCGGGTCGGGCTGGTCGGTGCGTACGAGCCGGGTCGTCACCTTCGCGAAGTCCTCGGGGCGGTAGGGGCAGGCGGCCCAGAAGGTCTCCTCGACGAGCTTCGCCTTGGCCTCGATGTCGAGCCCCGTGAGCGCCATCCGCAGGTCGCTGCGGAAGCCGCCGTGGCGGTTCAGGCAGACCTTCAGGGTCGGCGGGGGCGGCTCGCCCTGGGTGCCGTGGAGGCGCACGCGGTCGGGCGCGATCGCCTCGAGCTCGATCGTGTCGAAGCGCGTGGTCACGTCGGGCCCGAGGTAGCGGGGGCCCCCGATCTCGTAGAGGAGCTGCGAGGTGACCGTGCCGATCGAGACCTCGCCGTCGGTGCCCTCGTGCTTGCCGATCACCGCCGAGCCGTCGGCTGCGATCTCGGCCCACGGGAACCCCGCGCGCGCGAGCTTCGGGATCTCGCGGAAGAAGGAGTAGTTGCCGCCCGTGGCCTGGCAGCCGCACTCGATCACGTGGCCGGCGGCGACGGCGCCGGCGAGGGCGTTCCAGTCCGTGCGTTGCCAGCCGTGGTGCCACGCGGCCGGGCCGCAGACGACGGCCGCGTCGGTGGTGCGGCCCGTGATCACGACGTCCGCGCCCTGCGCGAGCGCCTCCACGATGCCCCAGCAGCCGAAGTAGGCGTTGGCGGTGAGGAAGCTCGCGTCCCCGATCGGCTCGTCCGTCGCGAAGCGGCGCAGCGCCCCCTGCGCGAGCAGCTCGGGCATGCGCGGCATCAGGTCGTCGCCGCGCACGTAGGCGATCTTCGGGTGCAGCCCGAGCTTCTGGGCGGCGCGGGCCACGTCCTCGGCGCAGCCGTCGGGATCGAGGCCGCCCGCATTCGACACCACCTTGATCCCGCGCTCGAGGCAGGCGCCCATCACCTGCTCCATCTGCGTGACGAAGGTGCGCGCGTAGCCGCCGCCCGGCCGCTTGCTGCGCGTGCGCGCCAGGATCAGCATGGTGAGCTCGGCGAGCCAGTCGCCGGTGAGCACGTCGATCGGCCCGCCTTCCACCATCTCGCGGGCGGCCGAGAGCCGGTCGCCGAAGAAGCCCGAGCAGTTCGCGATGCGGATCGGATCGGCCATCAGGTGCTCCCCTCGTCCGCGGCGGCCGCTCCCTCGATCACGAGCAGCAGCGCGCCGTTCTCCACCTGCTCGCCGAGGGCCACGCGCAGCTCGCGTACGACGCCGTCCTCGGGCGCGCGGATCGGGTGCTCCATCTTCATCGCCTCGAGCACCAGCAGGGTCTCGCCGGCACGCACGGAGCGCCCCACCTCGACGAGGAGCTGCGCCACCTTGCCGGGCATCGGCGCCACCAGCCCCCCGCTCGGCCCGCTCGCCCCGGGCGGCTCGAAGCGCGGCTGGATCCCGAGCTCGACGTCGCCGTGCGGGGTCTGGATCCAGAGCTGCTGGCCGGCGCGCGTCACCCGGCCGCGCCAGCGCCGGCCGCCGATCTCGACGTCGATCGCCGTCGGGCTCCAGCCGTGGACGCGGGCCGGGGTGTCGCCGGCGATCCGGAAGCTCCCGTCGCGCAGCGCGCGGTAGGAGACGCGGTGCTCGCGGCCCTCGTGGAGCAGCACCACCCAGGGGTCCGGCAGGCGCGCGTTGCGCCAGCCGCTCGGCGCCGCGGCGAGGACGGGCGCCTCCGCGCGGTTCGCGCCCTGGAGCCAGAGCGCGGCGGCCGCCCCCGCGCGCGCGAGCTCGTCCTCGCCGAGCACGCGCTGGCGCGGCGGGTCCACGCGCTCGATGAAGTCGGTGGTGGTGTCGCCGGCCCCGAACGCGGGCGTGCGCAGCGCGGCGACCAGGAAGTCGCGGTTGGTGGTGACGCCCGCCAGGTGCGTGCGCTCGAGCGCGAGCGCGAGGCGGGCGGCCGCCTCGGCGCGGGTCGGCGCGTGCGCGATCACCTTGGCGAGCATCGGGTCGAAGCGGGTGCCGATCACCGAGCCGCTCTCGACGCCCGAGTCCCAGCGCACGGCGGGCGCGGCTGCCGGCTCGAAGGCGTGGAGCGTGCCGGTGGCGGGGAGGAAGTCCGCCGCCGGGCTCTCGGCGTAGAGCCGCGCCTCGATGGCCGCCCCGGCGAAGCGCAGGTCGTCCTGCGCGAAGCCGAGCGGATGGCCCGCCGCGATCCGGAGCTGCTCGCGCACGAGGTCGATCCCGGTGACGGCCTCCGTCACCGGGTGCTCGACCTGGAGGCGCGTGTTCACCTCGAGGAAGTAGAAGCGGCCGCTCGCGTCGTCGAGCAGGAACTCGACGGTGCCGGCCGACTCGTAGGCGAGCGCCCGCGCGAGGGCGAGCGCCGCCTCGCCGAGCGCGCGGCGCAGCGCCGCGTCGACGCGCGGCGAGGGGCACTCCTCGAGGATCTTCTGGTGGCGGCGCTGGATCGAGCACTCGCGCTCGCCGAGGTGTACGAGGTTCCCGTGGCGGTCGCCGAGAATTTGGATCTCCACGTGCCGGCAGCGCGGCACGTAGCGCTCGAGGAAGACGCGCTCGTCGCCGAAGCCGCTCTGCGCCTCGCGCCGGGCGGCGGCGACCGCCTCGGCGAGCTCCGCGGGCGCGCTGACGACGCGCATGCCCTTGCCGCCGCCGCCGGCCGCGGCCTTCACGAGCAGCGGGTAGCCGATCCGGCCGGCCTCGGCGGGATCGGTGGCGCTCGGGAGCGTCGGCACGCCGAGCTCCTCGGCGAGCGCCTTGGCCGCGAGCTTGTCGCCCATGCGCTCGATCGCGGCCGGCCCGGGGCCCACCCAGGTGAGGCCGCGGGCGAGGACGTCGGCGGCGAAGCCCGCGTTCTCGGAGAGGAAGCCGTAGCCCGGGTGGATCGCGCCGGCCCCGCTCGTGCGCGCGGCCTCGAGGATCGCCTTGCCGTCGAGGTAGGAGCCGCCCGGCAGGCAGACGGCCTCCGTGGCCTCGCGCACGAAGGGCGCCCGCGCGTCGGCGTCGGTGTAGACCGCCACCGTGCGCAGCCCGAGCGCGTGGGCGCTGCGCAGGATGCGGCGGGCGATCTCGCCGCGGTTCGCGACCAGCAGCGTCTCGAAGCTCACAGCCGGAACACTCCGTAGCCCCGCGCGCCCTCGATCGGCTGGTTGCGCACGACCGAGAGGCAGATGCCGAGCACCGTGCGCGTGTCGCGCGGGTCGATGATGCCGTCGTCGCTGATCGCGCCGGTGGCCTCGAGCGCGCGCGAGCCCTTCTCCTGCACCGCCTCGACGGCGGCCACGAGCTTCGCGTCGGCCTCCTCGTCGAAGGGCAGGCCCTTGCGCGCGGCCTGGCCGCGGCGCACGATCGACATGACGCCCGCGATCTGCTTGCCGCCCATCACCGCGATCTTCGCCGAGGGCCACAGGAAGGTGAAGCGGTTGTCGAAGGCGCGCCCCGACATCGCGTAGGTACCGGCCCCGTAGGAGTTGCCGATGATCACCGTGAAGTGGGGCACGGTCGAGTTCGTGACCGCGTTGATCAGCTGCGAGCCCTTCTTGATGATGCCCGCGCGCTCGTAGTCGCGGCCCACGATGAAGCCGGTGATGTTCTGCAGGAACAGCAGCGGCAGGTCGATCTGGTTGCAGAGCTGGATGAAGTGGGCGCCCTTCTCGGCCGACTCCGGGTAGAGGACGCCGTTGTTCCCGAGGATCCCGATCGGGTAGCCCTCGATCGAGGCGAAGCCGCACACGAGGGTGCTCCCGTAGCGGGGCTTGAAGTCCTCGAAGCGCGAGCCGTCGACGATGCGCCCGATCACGTCGCGGATCTCGACCGGGCGGCGCAGGTCGGGGCTCACGATCCCGAGCAGCTCCTCCGGGTCGAGGCGCGGCGGGTCCGGGCGCAGGCTCGGGGGCGGCCCCGGCTTGCGCCAGTTCAGGTGCGAGACGATCTCGCGGCACAGCCGCAGGGCGTCCGGCTCGTCCTCCGCCAGGTACTCGCCGAGGCCCGACACCTCGGCGTGGAGCTGCGCGCCGCCGAGCGTCTCGTCGTCGGAGTCCTCGCCGGTCGCCATCTTCACGAGCGGCGGTCCCGCCAGGAAGATCTTCGACTGCCCGCGGACCACGACGTTGTAGTCCGACATGCCGGGCTGGTAGGCGCCGCCGGCCGTCGAGGAGCCGAAGACCACGCACACGGTGGGGATGCGCAGCTTCGAGAGCTCGATCATCTCGTAGAAGAAGCGCCCGGTCTCGGCAAAGTGCAGGGTCCGCGCGGGGCGCCGGCGCTTGCCGCCGCCGCCTTCGTCCGGGTTCATGCGCAGGTCGGCGCCGGCCGACTCGACGAAGCTCACGTAGGGGATCCCGTTGTCGCGCGCGATCTCGAGCGCGCGCATCCACTTCTTGCTGACGTAGGGGGTGAGCGCTCCGCCGAGCACGGTCGGGTCGTTGGCGAAGATCACGCACTCGATGCCGGCGATGACCCCGATGCCGAGGACCGCGCCGCCGCCGATCGCGTAGTCCGAGTCGTAGGCGGCGAGCGCGCTCAGCTCGAGGAAGGGGCTGTCGGGGTCGAGGGCGAGCGCGATCCGCTCGCGCACGGGGAGCTTGCCGCGCTGGGCGAGGCGCGCGTGCGCCTCGGGCCCGCCGCCGGCGGCCGCCTCGTCGAGCAGGCGGTCGATCTCCGCGAGCTTCTCGAGCATCGCGGCGCGGTTCTCCGCGAACTCCGGCAGCCGCGGGTCCAGGCTCGAACGCAGGGGCGGGGCATGGAGCACGTTCATGGTCGGCGTCCCTCGGCTCGCGGTGCGATTGACCGAGCGTGGCACGGCCGGTAATGTGCCGCAAGGCCGATTACCGAAGCCGCGGGGAGCCCAGGATGGAGCCGGTACGGGTCACGATCGAGCGCGGCGTGATGACGGCCACGCTCGCCGATCTCGACAACCGCAACGCGCTCGGGGCGGCGCTGGTCGCCGGCCTGCGCGAGGCGCTGCAGGCCGCCAACGCCGACCCGGCGATCCGCGCCCTCGTCGTGACGAACGAGGGCACGACCTTCTGCGCCGGCGCCAACCTGAAGGAGCGCGCGGGCGCGCCCCGGGGCCGCGCGGGGCTCGGCGCCTTCGAGGAGCTCCTCGGTGAGATCCAGCGCTCGCCGACGCCGGTGGTCGGGCGCATCGCGGGCCACGTGGTGGGCGGCGGCAACGGCCTGGCGGCGGCGCTCGACATCGCGATCGCGGCCGACGACGTGCACTTCGGCTTCACCGAGGTCCGGCTCGGCGTGGTGCCGGCCATCATCTCGGTGGTGTGCCTGCCGAAGCTGCGCCGCGGCGACGCCCTCGAGGTCTTCCTGCGCGGCAACCGCTTCCCCGCGGCGCGCGCCGCCGAGCTCGGCCTGATCAGCCGCGCGCTGCCGCGCGCGGAGCTCGACGCGGCCGTGGACGAGGTGCTCGCGGACCTGCGCAAGGGAGGGCCCCAGGCGCTCGGCGCCGCCAAGCGCCTGGTCTACGAGGTGCCGGCGATGCGCGACGAGGAGGCCTTCGCCTACACGGGCGCGCTCTCGCGCGAGCTCTTCGCCGGCGACGAGGCCCGCGAGGGCATGGCGGCCTTCCTGGGCCGCCGCCCCGCCGCCTGGGCGAAGCAGGAGCCCTAGCGTGTTCGAGCAGGTCACCGACTTCCTCGCCGAGAGCGAGGCGCTCCACGCGCTGCTCGCGCCGCTCGCCGACCGCGACTTCGAGCGCGAGACCCAGTTCCGCGGCTACACGATCGGCGACGTGGTCGGGCACCTCCACCACTGGAACGTGGCGGCCGACCTCTCGCTGCGCGACCCGGAGGCCTTCCAGGCCTTCTTCGCCGGGATCGCGCAGGGCATCGGGGCCGGGCGCCGGCTGCCGGAGCTCTGCCGCGAGTGGCTCGCCGGCCTCGCCGGCCGCGCGCTGCTCGAGGAGTGGCGCCGCTTCGCGCACGAGCTCGCGCGGCACTTCGGCAGCGCCGACCCGAAGGCGCGCGTGCGCTGGGCCGGGCCCGACATGAGCGTGCGCTCGAGCATCACGGCGCGCCTCATGGAGACGTGGGCCCACGGCCAGGAGGTCTACGACGTGCTCGGCGCCGAGCGCACCGACACCGACCGGATCCGGAACATCGCGCAGCTCGGGGTCGGCACCTTCCGCTGGACCTTCGTCAACCGCAAGCTCGAGGTCCCGGCCGAGGTGCCCTACGTGCGCCTGCGCGCGCCCTCGGGCGCCAGCTGGGAGTGGAACGATCCCGGGTCGGCCTCGCGCGTGGAGGGCGACGCCACCGCGTTCTGCCAGGTCGTGACGCAGGTCCGGAGCATCGGCGACACGCAGCTCGTCGCGACCGGCGAGAGCGCCCGGCGCTGGATGGCGATCGCGCAGTGCTTCGCCGGGGCCCCCGCCGACCCGCCCGCGCCGGGCACGCGCTTCCGCCAGCCGCGCTGAAGCGCTTCGCGCCGCGGGCCCCTCCTCGCGCGTCGCGCTCCGCGGGCGACGACGCCCGGCAACCTCCTCAGCTCGCCTCGAGCACCCGCTGCCAGGCCTCCTCCAGGCCGCGCTGTCGCAGCTCGGTGTCCAGGAAGGCGCGGTCGAGCTCCAGGCCTGCCGCCAGCATGGCGCGCACGTCGCGGAGGTGCTTCTCCGAGCTGCCCTCGCGCCAGAACTCGAGCTTCCGCAGGATCACGTACTCGGGTGGCGCCAGGGCGAGCTGTCCCTCGCCGAGCCCGACCCGGCGCCGATGCGCGAGCCCCCAGCGGCGCAGGGGGTCGCGCGCGGCCAGGTAGACGTCCGCCCTCATCCCGCTCGCGTGGTGGATCAGGTTGAAGTGTCCTCGCGCCGGCCGCGCGCACTCGAGACGCAGCACCTCGAGGGGGGGGCGGTAGAACTCGGAGTCCGGGAAGGCGGCGAGGAGGTCCGCGGCGCGCTCGGCGCCGAGGTCGAGGACGATGTCCACGTCGAGCGTCAGGCGTGGCTCGCCGTAGATCATCGAAGCGACCGAGCCGGTCACCATGTACGGCAGGTCGAGCGCCTCGAGGCGCTCGACGAAGAGCTCAATCCAGCCGGGCGCTGCCATGGAGCTGCCAGGCGCGGAGCCGCCGCTGGATCGACGCGTCGTCCTCGCCCGGATGCTGCTGGCGCAGCCAGGCCTCCTTCAGGGCCAGCGCCTCCTCGCGCAGGCGCCGCGCGATCTCGAGCTTGCGCGCCGGGGGGAGGCCGGCCAGCACCCGCATCTGCTCGGGATCGGGACGGTCCGGGGGGCTCATGGTGCGGCGGAGGGTACTCGCCGTGCACACGGCCTGCCGTCGGGTCCGGACGGGAGGGCCGCGGCGCGGGCGCGCCCGCGAGGCTCCGGCTGGCTCAGCTCGCCCGCAGCACCGGCGCGCCCGCCGAGCGCACCTGCTCGTACGCGGGCGGCTCGCCGACGGCGAGCTCGCGGCGGATCTCGTCGATCGGGCGCTCGAGGAGCGCTTCCCAGTCCTGGTCGACGAGCCACGCCGCACGCCGGCCGCGCTGGAAGCCCTGGCGCACCAGCCGGCCCATGTCGGAGCGCCAGCCCGCTCCCCAGAGGATGCGCGCGACGAGGTAGGCGATGCCCGGGCTCCGCGTCTGGGGCAGCGTGAAGGCGAGCACCGCGGCTTCGCCGCGCAGGTCGCGGTCGTAGCCCGCGAGCACGTGGAAGATGTCGTGCATGTTGAGGAGCCGCGTCGTGAAGACGCGCTCGTCGTCGCCGGCCGGGTCCGCCATGCCGAGCTGCGAGCGCGCCATCCCGGCGGCCTGCGCGAGGCCCTGCGCGCCGATCTGCTCGCGCGCGAACCAATCGCCGATCGCCCGGCCGAGCGATCCCGGCGGCATCGCGCGCAGGCGGTCGAGGTCGCTCAGGATCGCGTAGAGGTCGCGGCGTTCGCGCAGGATCGCCGCGGAGCGCGGCGAGCGGCGGAAGCGCTGGAAGAGGCGCTTGCCCGAGTTCCCGGCGAGCGCCCCGACCACCACGATCGCCTGCGCCGTGTCGTCCGGGTTGTCGACGAGCTTGCGCATGGCGCGCAGCGCGACGAGGGGACGGATCCGGTTGCGCGCTTCCATGGGATCGCCTCCTGCGGAACACCCGAGGGCGCCCTCGGCAATCGCGGGCACGCCGCTGCGTCCCAGGGTGCGACGAGCACGCTAGGACCGTGGGCCCGGGCGGAATATGACGTTCGTCATACCGGAGGTGCGCCCCGTGAGAGGGCCGCGTCCCTTCAGCGGGTGCCCGGCGCGGGAGGCGGCAGGCCGCCCTCCAGGCTCGCTCTCCGCAGCTCGGCCGCGGCGAAGCGCCGGATCGGCTCCACGCCGCTCGCAGCGGCGTCCTGCAGGACGGCCCGCGCCGGCTCGCTGCCGATCTGGGCGAGCGCGCGCAGCGCCGCTCGCGCGACACGCTCGTCGGGATCGCCCGTTGCCGCGGCCAGCGCCGGAACCTGCTGTCCGTGCCACGGCTCGCCCAGGGCCGCTGCCGCATCGCGGCGGACGAGGGGATCGGGGTCGCCGAGCTCCCCGGCGAGCCAGCGGGAGAGCCGGGGATCGCGCGAGCGGCC
The DNA here is from genome assembly GCA_035063765.1 of Deltaproteobacteria bacterium. Classification (NCBI taxonomy): domain Bacteria; kingdom Pseudomonadati; phylum Myxococcota; class Myxococcia; species Deltaproteobacteria bacterium. The sequence continues at coordinate 20,609 of JAPSFT010000031.1, read as the reverse complement.
GGCGGCGCGCGTCAGGGCGGCGCGCTCGCCCGGCGCGAGCGGCTGGCCGGTGAGGGCGAGCAGGTGGGGCGCGGGCTCGAAGCCCCCCTGCCGCTCGAGGAGGCCGGCGAGGACGATGCCCTCGGCCACCGGGAGCGCCGGCACCAGCGCGGCGAAGGGAGCCATCTCCCCGGGGTCCTGGAGGAGGGGAGCCCGCCCGAGGCGGATCCACTCGCGAAGCGCGTCCTCGCGAAGCCGGGGGTCGGCCGCGCGCAGCTCGCGCAGGAGGATCGCCCGGAAGCGGGCCGTGCCCTCGCTTCCCTGCGCCCCGCGGAGCGCCAGGTACTCGCGCACGACGGCGACGAGCTCGTCGCCGTGGGGACCGAGCCGCCACTCCTGGCGGGGGTCCTGGAGCGAGGCGAGCGAGAAGCTGCCGGCCCGCTCGAGCGGGCTCGCGAGGTGCTCGAGGAAGAGGAGCGCGCGCTCGCCCGCCGCGAAGCCCGGGGAGCCCTCGGCGTGCGACGTGATTTCGAGGTGCGGCGACGGTGCCACACCGAAGAGCGTCGACAGGACCTTCACGGGGAAGACCTCGTGGCTCTGCGAGCCGTCGCCGGCGCGCCCCTGCCGGCGCGGCCCTTCGAACTCGACGACCACCGCCAGGTCGCAGCGCGCGGCCAGCTCCCGCAGGCCCTCCGCTCCGTAGGCCAGATGGGCCCGGGCCGCCGCCGGCCCGGAGAGCAGCGCGGCAGCGAGGGCGAGGAGCCGGAGCCGGAGCCGGGTGCCGGGAGGCCCGTGCGTCCGGGGCCGTGCCTTCACTCGTTCGTCTCCTCGAGCAGGGGCTCGAGGAGGCCCCGGAAGAGCGGGTCGGTCCCCGGGCCGATGTTGTTCAGGAAGACGGTGCCGCAGTCGAGCGTGTCGAAGAGGGGGCACGACTCCGGGTCCCCGAGGACGGCCTCGGCGAAGCACAGGAAGCAGGTCGGGTTGAACTTCTCCTCGGGCATCTGGTAGCCGAGCTCGTCGTTGGCGAGTCCCGCCACGAAGCGGTGCTCGGCCCGCGTCATGAGCGCGCGGTAGCCGTCGCCGATCTGGGGGTCGAGTTCGTTCGGGGTCAGCACGACCTGCGCCGGCCCGATCCGCAGCACGTGGACCTCGCTCAGGAAGGCCACGTCGAAGGGTCCCTGTCCGGGTGCCGGCGTGACCCGCCGCCGCCCGAGGAGCCCGAAGCCGCCGAGGAGCGCCATGCCGGGGTTCTCGATCGGGACCTGGACGGGCGCGACCGTGCGCAGCTCGATCTCCGGCGCCCCGAGCCAGTCGTGGCTCGCGTCGAGCGCCTCGGCGGCCCGCTCGGCGAGCAACGTCCCCATCCGCTCGGCGAACGCGAAGGTGTTGTACGGGATCTCGTGCCCGGGGTTCGCCGGGTCGGCGAGGTCGACCCGCGGGCTCTGGAGCACGCCCACGTCGGCGCTCATGTGGATCGCGGTCCCACCGTAGCGGGCCTCCAGGACCTCTCGCGTGTAGTGCGGGAAGTCGGAGCTCACGAGCGTGTTGTCCCCGCCCAGGGCCTCCGGGTGGCTGGCGAAGTTCACGAGGGTCGCGATCACCTCGCGCTCGGGGTGGGGCCCCGGCCCCGGCGCGCGCGCCCCGCGCCGCCGGCCGTGCGCTCCGTGCTCCCGGCGCTCGCGGATCTGGAAGGAGGGCACCGTCGGGTTGGTGAACTCCTGCCCGTCGTCGCCCTGGACGACGATCGTTCCCTCCCGGCCGATCGGTGCGAGGTCGATCGTGAGTGCCTCGAGGATCTTGGTGTCGCGCACGAGATCCGGGTGGGGCGGCAGCGAGGCACCTCTCGTCGATCCCGTCGCGAACTTGATCTTGGCGGGCGTGAGCCGCGTCGAAGCCTCGCTCACGCAGTCGGCGATCTGCTGGTTGACGAAGTCCAGGTATCCGAAGTCGACACCCGGCGTGAAGAGGTTGGGGCCCCAGAGCCCGAGCGTGTCGGCCGACTCGTGGGTGTGGGTGCTGGTCACGAAGATGGCGTCGAAGCCGAGGGCCGGGTCCACGAGGCTCCGGGCCGCCAGGACCTCGTTGTGGAAGTAGCCGACCACGTCGAGGGTCACGAGGGCGAGCTTGATCCCCGCATCCTCGAGCACGACCCCCCGCGCCCAGGTGTCGTCGTGGACGCCGGTGGCGGGCCGGTTCTGGTCGAAGCCGGCGATGTAGACGGGGTCCGAGTGGTTCACGCCCGCGATGGGCGTGATCCGCCTGGCGCAGGCCGCCGCGCGGAAGCCCGGGCGGTAGGTGAAGCGGGCTTCGCGGTGGGTCTCCGGGACGCCGTCGCGGTCGAGGTCGGCGTCGAGGAGGAGCGTGTGGGGGCCCTGTCCGAGCAGGCCCGAACGCAGGCGCGCCTTGGCGAGCGGCCCGTGGACCGTGAACTGGTCCGTGACGTCGGTCGCCGGTCCGGATCCGGCCCGCAGGGAGACCTCGAAGGGCGGCGTCGGGACGCGGGGCGGGCCGAGCGCGATCACCACCCGGACGTCGCCCGCGTGCTCGAGCACGGCGCCGTCGCGGGGGTGCAGGATCGCGGCGCCGTCCCGGCAGCGCCCGAAGCCGAGCCCCGAGGCAGCGAGCACCGCACAAGCCAGGAGCAGGGTTCTCTTTCCGTTGGTCATGGCGACCTCCCTCGTGGGCTCGGCGGGCCGGGCTCCGCACCCGGGGGCTCGGCTACATCCCGAGCTCCCGCGCGATCATCTCGCGCTGGAGCTCGCTCGAGCCTTCGCCGAGCTCGAACACCTTGCAGTCGCGGTAGAGGCGCTGGATCGGCGAGTCCGCCAGGAAGCCCGCCGCCCCGTGGTAGTGGAGCGCGCGCTCGGCGATCTGCGTACACGCCTCGGTGGCATAGAGCTTCGCCATGCTCGCCTCGCGGCCGTGGGGGAGGCCGCGGTCGGCCGCGAGCGCGGCGCGGTGGCAGAGCAGGCGCGCCGCCTCGATCCGCACCGCCATGTCCGCGATGCCGAAGCGCACGGCCTGGAACGACGCGATCGGCTGCCCGAACTGCACGCGCTCGCCGGCATGGGCGCGGGTGGCTTCGAAGGCCGCGCGGGCCACGCCCGTGGCGAAGGCCGCCGAGGCGATCCGGCCGAGGGTCAGCGTGCGCAGGGCGTCGAGGAAGCCGTGGTGCTCGCGGCCGATCCGGTGGGCGCCGGGCACGCGGCAGTCCTCGAAGACGAGCTCGGCCATCTCCGAGGCCCGCACGCCGAGCTTCGCGAGGGTGCCCGCCACGCGGAAGCCCGGCCGGTCGCGCTCGACGAGGAAGAGCGAGAGGCCCTTGAGCTTGCGCTCGGGGGCGGTGGAGGCCACCACGACGAGGAAGTCGGCGATCGGCCCGTTCGTGATGAAGAGCTTCGCGCCGTTCAGGACGTAGTCGCCGCCGTCGGCGACGGCGCGCGTCGCCACGCTCCCCGCGTCGGAGCCCGCGCCGGCCTCGGCGAAGGCCCAGGCCCCGATCCGCTCGCCGCGCAGGGCGGGCGGCAGCCAGGCCTGCTTCAGCGCCTCGCTGCCGAAGGCCTCGAGCGCCGCGCAGGCGAGCGCCATGTGCACGTAGACGCCGAGCGCGATGCCGGCGGAGCCGTAGGCGAGCTCCTCGCACAGGATCGCGTAGTCGAGGTTCGAGCCCCCCGCTCCCCCCACGGCCTCCGGGAAGCGCAGGCCCAGGTACCCGAGCGTGCCGAGCTTCGGGAAGATCGACACCGGAAAGCGTTCCTCGGCGTCGCAGCGGGCCGCGATGGGCGCGATCTCCTTCGCGACGAACTCGCGCAGCGCGCGCTGGAGCTCGCGCTGCTCGGGCGAGAGGTAGAAGTCGGGCTCGGCCATCTCAGCGCCCCTGGAAGGCGGGGGCGCGCTTCTCGTCGAAGAAGGCGCGCACGCCTTCGCGGTGGTCCTCGGTCTGGATGCACTGCACCTGGGCGAAGACCTCGTAGTCGAACTCGGCGTTCCGATCGAGGTCGAGCGAGCGGCGGATCGCGCGCTTGGTGAAGGCGAGCGCGATCGGCGGGCCGTTGCGGAGCTGCGTGGCCAGCTCGGCGACCGCCCCGTCGAGCTGCGCCGCCGGCGCCACGCGGTGCACGAGCCCGAGCGCCAGCGCCTCGTCGGCGCGCACGAGCCGGCCGGTCATCATCATCTCGGTGGCCGCGCCGAGCGGGATCAGGCGCGGCAGGTAGTAGCCGGCCGCCATGTCGCAGCCGGCGAGCCCGATCCGCACGAAGGGCGCACCGAGGCGGATCCCCTCGGCGGCCACCCGGAAGTCGCAGGCGATCGCGAGCCCGAAGCCGCCCCCGACCGTGTCGCCCTGGAGGCGCGCGATCACCGGGATGTCGAGATCGGCGATCCGGCGCACGGGCTCGAGGTAGCGCGCGACGATCGGCGCCCACTCGGCGGGCTTGCGCTCGATCATCTCGCTGCGGTCGGCGCCGGCGCAGAAGGCGCGCCCTTCGGCGGCGAGCACGAGGACGCGGTCGCCACCGCGCGCGACGGTGTCGAGCGCCTCGACGAGGGCCTCGAGCATGGGGAGGCTCAGCGCGTTCAGGCGCTCGGGCTGGGCGAGGGTGATCGTCGCGATGCCGTCCTCGCTCGTGAGTCGCAGGGGGGCCGTCATGGGATCTCCAGGGGCTGGTAGGCGCAGGCGAGGCCGCGGCCGGCCACGGTCGCGCCGGAGGTGTCGTGTGCGCCGGTGTCCACCCTCAGCGCTCCAGGCCGAAGGCGCGCAGCGCGTTGTCGCGCACGATCTTGCGGTAGGCGGTGTCGGAGACCCCGAGGGCGCGCAGCTCCCGGAGCGTGCGGTCGAAGGTGAGGAGCGGGTAGTCCGTCGCCCAGAGCACCTTGTCCTGGCCGTAGCCGCCGGCGAACTTCACGAAGGACTCGGGCCAGTGCTTGGGCGCGCGCGCGCTGGTCTCGATGTAGACGTTCGGGTGCTTCCAGGCGAGGATCATCATCTCCTCGTGCCAGGGCTGGCCCAGGTGGCAGCCGAGGATCACGAGCTCCGGGAAGGCGAGGGCGACCTCGTCGAGGTAGATCGGGCGCCCCGCCTCGGAGGGCAGCAGCGGCCCGGTGTGTCCGACCTGGATCGCCACCGGAAGCCCGAGCTCCACGCACTTGGCGTAGACCGGCCAGTACATCTTCTGGTTGGGCGGCGCGCCGACCGTGCCGTCGCCGTAGGCGTAGGGCTCGAGGCGCAGGCCGCGCAGGCCGAGCCCGGTCGCGAGCCGTTCGATCTGGCGCACCACGTCCATCGGCTTGCCGCGCGGGTCGACGGTCCCGACGCCCGTGAAGCGGTCGGGGTGCTTGCCGCAGATCTCGGCGACCTCCTCGTTCGTGATGATGTGGTGGTTGCCGTAGCCGAAGGCCGAGAGCAGCAGCCGCTCGACGCCCGCGGCATCCATCTCGTCGAGGATCTCCTCGACCGTCATGCCGCGCTCGAAGAGCGGCAGCGTCCCGTAGCGCCGGAAGATGGAGAGGAACTCGGCGGGCCAGCGGTCGAGGGTGCCGGGCCGCACCAGGGTGGCCCAGGCGTCGATCGCGCGGACGGTCTCGGGCATCGCATCTCCTTCGCTCGGCCTCGGGGCCACGGGGTCCAGGCCTTCCTTTCTATCAACTTGACAAAAAGACGTCAACTGTTAACTTGCCCCTCCGATGAGCGACCACGCCGCCGCCGACGCTCCGGGCCGCACCCGCGACGCCATCCTGGAGGCCGCGCGCCGCCGCTTCCTCCGCTTCGGGCCGCGCAAGACGACGGTCGACGAGGTGGCGCGCGAGGCCGGCTGCTCGCGCACGACCCTCTACGCGCACTTCCGCAACAAGGAGGACCTCTACCGGAGCCTCCTCGAGCAGGACGCGGAGGCCTTCATCCGCGAGGCCTCGGCCGTGCTCGAAGCCGAAGGCAACGCGCGGCGCAAGATCCGCCGGATCGTCGAGATCACGCGCCGCACCTACGCGCGCAACCACGTGATGCGCCTCGCCCTGGCCGGCGACGCCGAGATGACGCTCGAGCCCGTCGCCCACGCCTTCACCCGCGACCAGGAGCGGCGCATCGTCGATCTCCTGCGCCAGGTCCTCGAGCAGGGCGTTGCGGAGGGCTCGCTGCGCGCCGTCGACCCCGAGCGGGTCGCCTACCTGATGTTCCACCTCGGGAGCTTCCTCGTCGAACGCGAGGCGTCCGGGATCGGCGACTACGACTTCGACGAGATCATGTCGGTCATGGACGACGTCTTCTCGCGCGGCATCGCGAGCGAGGCGGCGCCGCGCGGCCGGCGCCGGTAGCGGGAGGTCCACGCGGTGGCGTTTCCCGAATGGAGCGAGGAGCACGAGGCCTTCCGCCGGACCGTGCGGAGCTTCGCGGCCGAGCGGATCCGGCCGCACGCCGAGCGCTGGCAGGCCGACGGCCACTTCCCCGACGCGCTCTTCCGCGAGGCCGGCCAGCTCGGCCTGCTCGGCGTGCGCTTCGATCCGGCGTGGGGCGGGAGCGGGCTCGACTACTGGTACACGGTGATCCTCGTCGAGGAGCTCGTGCGCGGCCGCGATCTCGGCTGCGTCGTGGGGCTCCTCGTGCAGTGCGAGATGGCGACCTCCGTGATCCACGCCCACGGGAGCGACGAGCTGCGCCGCGAGTGGCTCGTGCCCGCGATCCGCGGCGAGCGGATCGCCGCGCTCGGCGTGACCGAGCCCGGCGGCGGCTCCGACGTCGGGTCGCTCCGGACGAGCGCCAAGCGCGACGGCGACGACTACGTCGTGCGTGGCTCGAAGATCTTCATCTCGAACGGCGCGCGCGCCCACTTCGTGACGCTCGCGGTGCGCACCGGCGAGCCCGGCCCCGGCGGCGTGAGCCTCCTGGTCTGCCCGACCGACGCCCGGGGCTTCTCGGTGGGCCGGCGGCTCGAGAAGGTCGACCTCGAGTCGAGCGACACGGCCGAGCTCTTCTTCGACGACGTGCGCATCCCGCGCCGGAACCTGATCGGCCAGGAGGGCCACGGCTTCCGCTACATCATGGGCGCCTTCCAGGGCGAGCGCCTGGTGCTCGCGACGATGATGAACGCGCTCTGCCGCGACGTGCTCGAGGAGACGCTCGCCTACCTGGCGGAGCGCCGCGCCTTCGGGCAGCCGATCGCCTCGATGCAGGCCTGGCGCCATCGCATGGCGGACCACATGACGGAGCTCGAGGCCTCGGAGCTCCTCACCTACCGCGCCGCCGGGCAGCTCGCCGCGCGCGATCCCGAGGGCGAGGTGGGCGTCAGCATGGCGAAGCTCTACGGCGCCGGGCTCGTGCGCCGCCTGCTGCTCGACTGCGCGCACGCCCTCGGCGGCTACGGCTTCATGAAGGAGAGCTACGTCGCGCGCGCGACGCGCGGCGTGCAGAACTGGGGGATCGGCGCGGGGACGAGCGAGATCATGCGCGAGATCATCGCCAAGCGGCGCATGCCGGCGGCAGCGCGCGCGTGAGCCGGCGCGCCGTGATCGCGGGCGTCGGGCACACGGCCTTCGGGAAGCTCGCGGGGCGCACGGCCTGGGAGCTCGAGGCGGAGGCGGCGGCTGGCGCCGTCGCCGACGCAGGGCTCGAGCCGGCGGACGTGGACGGCCTCCTCACCGACCCGGGCCCGGCGCAGGGGATCCTCGACGGCATCACGCCCCACTTCCTCCGCCTCGGCGCCCAGCTCGGCCTCGCCCCCGACTTCGCGGGCTCGGAGCTCCTCGGCGGGGCCGGGAGCGTCGCGATCGTCGAACGCGCGGCGCTCGCCGTGGAAGCGGGCCTGTGCTCGGTGTGCCTGTGCGTCTACGGCGACAGCGCCCTCTCGAGCCCCGGCTCCTACGGCTACGGGCGCGGCGACGAGGCGGCCTTCGGTTTCTTCGGCGCGGTGGGGCTCCACGCGCTCGCGGCGCGCCGCCACCTGCACCGCTACGGCACCCGCCCCGAGCAGCTCGGGGCGGTGGCCGTGGCCGCGCGCGCGCACGCGGCCCGCACGCCCCACGCGCAGCTGCGCCAGCCGATCACGATCGACGACTACCTGGACTCCGAGCCGGTGGTCGAGCCCCTGCGCCGCCTCGACTGCTGCCTCGTCTCCGACGGCGCCGCGGCCGTGGTGGTGACGACCGCCGAGCGCGCGCGCGACCTCGGGCGGCCGGCGGCCCGCATCCTCGGCCACGCGCAGGCGCACCGCCTCGCGACCTACACGTCGCCGGAGCACTTCGAGACCCTTCCCGCGGCGCGCTGCGGGCCGCGCGCCCTCGCGCGCGCGGGCCTCGGCGTCGCGGACGTCGACGTGGCGCTCCTCTACGACTGCTTCACGATCGTGGTGCTCCTCCAGCTCGAGGACTACGGCTTCTGCAAGAAGGGCGAGTCGGGCGCCTTCGTCGAGGGCGGGCGCATCGGGCCGGGCGGGAGCCTGCCCCTGAACCCGAGCGGCGGGCTCCTCGCCGAGGGCTACGGCGGCGGCATGCTCCACGTGATCGAGGCGGTGCGCCAGCTCCGCGGCGAGGCGGAGGGCCGCCAGGTCCCGGACGCCGAGGTGGCGCTCGTCTCGGGCCACGGCCTCGGGATGAACACCCACGCCACCCTCGTGCTGGGGCGCTGAGCGCGATGGCCGGCGCGCCCCCGCTGCCGCGGCCGGACCCGCTCACGCGGCCCTTCTGGGAGGCGTGCCGCCGGCGCGAGCTCGTGGTGTCGCGCTGCGAGGCCTGCGGCCACGCCTTCCTCCCGCCCGGGCCCTGCTGCCCGCGCTGCTGGAGCCGGCGGCTCGCCTGGCGGCGCGCCTCGGGGCGCGGCCGCGTGTGGAGCTTTGCGGTGTACCGGCGGACCTACGACCCCGCGCTGCCCGCCCCCTACGTCGTCGCGCTCGTGGAGCTCGAGGAGGGCGCGCGCCTCGTGTCGAACCTGGTGGGCTGTGCGCCCGAGGCGGCCCGCGTGGACCTGCCGGTGCGGGTGCGCTTCGACGAGGTCGGCGAGCTCGTGCTCCCGCGCTTCGAGCCGGCGCCGGGCGAAGGGGAGCGCCCGTGACGATCCGCTTCGAGCGCGAAGGCCCGCTCGCGATCCTGACGATCGACCGCCCGGAGGTCCACAACGCGCTCGACCCCGAGACGAGCCGCGCGCTCGCCGAGGCCTGGATCCGCTTCCGCGACGACGACGAGCTGCGCGTCGCGATCCTGACCGGGGCCGGCGAGCGCTCCTTCTGCGCGGGCGCCGACCTGCGCGGGGTCGGCGCGTTCTACCGCAGCCAGACGCCCGCGCAGCGCCTGCGCCGCGCGGAGCAGGAGCCGGGGCTCGGCGGGCTCACGCGGAACCTCGCGATCGACAAGCCGGTCCTCGCGGCCGTGAACGGCCACTGCCTGGCCGGCGGGCTCGAGCTCGCGCTCGCCTGCGACCTGCGCATCGCCGCCGAGCACGCGAGCTTCGGCCTGCCCGAGGTGACGCGCGGGATCGTCCCCGGCGCCGGGGGGACGCAGCGCCTCCCGCGCCTCGTCGGGCCCGAGCGCGCGCTCGACCTCATCCTGACGGGCCGGCGCATCGACGCCGCCGAGGCCCTGCGGATCGGGCTCGTGAGCCGCGTCGTCCCGCCCGCGGAGCTCCTCGCGCAGGCCCGGGCCCTCGCCGGCGCCATCGCCGACAACGCCCCGCTCGCGGTGCGCGCGGCCCGGGCCGCCGTCTGGCGCGGCCTCGACCTCGCGCTCGAGGAGGGCCTGCGCCTCGAGCAGCTCCTCGCCGAGCCGGTGCGCCAGAGCGAGGACGCCCAGGAGGGCCCGCGCGCCTTCCTCGAGAAGCGCAAGCCCGAGTGGAAGGGGAGATAGCGCGATGCCGACCCCCCGGCGCCGACACATCGGCGAGTACGTCGCCTCCGGCGACTGGAGCGACTACTGGACGACCCGCATCAGCCGCGCCGAGAGCGGCCGGATCCGGGTGCGCGGCTACCCGGTCGAGGAGCTGATCGCGGGGCTCTCCTACACCGAATCGGCCTTCCTGCTCCTGCGCGGCGAGCTCCCGGACGCGCGCGAGAGGGCGCTCTTCGACCTCGCCCTGCGTGCCGGCATGGACCAGCAGCTCGTCAGCTCGGCCGCCTGCGCCGCGCGCTTCACGGCCTCCGCGTTCCCCGATTCGGCCGTGCCGGCGCTCGCGAGCGGGCTCCTCGCGAGCGGCTCGGTCACGGGCTCGCCGCAGGAGCCGGCCGAGATGCTGATCGAGGCGGTGGGCTGGCATCTCGCCGACGACGCGGCGGCGGCCGCGCGCGCGATCGAGGCCTGGCTCGAGAGGCGCGGGGCCGTCCCGGGCCTCGGCCATCCCCTCCACAAGGCGGCCGAGCCGCGCGCGGAGGCCGTGCGCCGGCTCGCGCGCGAGCACGACGGCTGGCGCGCGCACGGGCGGGTGCTCGACGCGATCGAGGTCGAGCTCGCGCGGCGCAAGGGCCGCCCGATCCCGGTGAACCTCGCCGGCGCCCTCGGCGCGCTGCTCGCGGACCTCGGCTTCGACCCGCTCGCGATCGGTGGCCTCGGCGCGCTCGGCTACGGGATGGCGCTCCTCGCGCACGTCGTCGAGGAGATCCGCGAGGGCGTCCCGCTCCGGATCATCCCCGACGCCCTCGGCGCGCACTACGCGGGCCCGCCGGAGCGGCACCTCCCGAAGGGCCGCCGCGGGGGCCCGCCGTGATCCATCCCTACGCGCACTACCCGGCGCGCGCCGCGCAGCGCTGGCCCGAGCGCACGGCGCTCGTGGACGGCGAGCGCCGGCGGAGCTACCGCGAGCTCGACGAGCGCGCGACGCGCCTGGCGCGGGCGCTCGTCCGCCTCGGCCTCGGGCCGGGCGAGCGGGTCGCCGTCCTGCAGGAGAACCGGATCGAGTACGTCGAGACGGTGATCGCCGTCGCGCGCGCGGGCGGCGTGCTCGTGCCGCTCCTCGGCGCCCTCACGGGCCCCGAGCACGCCTTCCTGGTGGAGGACGCCGAGGCGCGCTTCGTCGTCGCGCTCGACGCCGGGGCGATCGCGCGCGCGCGCCAGGCGGCCGGCGCGCGGGCCGCCGTGCTCGCGCTCGGAGCGGGCGAGGGCGCCGGCGACCTCGCCGCGCTCGCCGATCGCGAGTCCGCCGAGCCGCTCGCGATCGACCGCGCGCCGGGCGCGCTCGCCCAGATCCTCTACACCTCCGGCACGACGGGACACCCGAAGGGCGTCACCCACAGCTACGCGAGCGTCTCGGCGGCGATGGGGGCCTGGGCGGGCCTCTTCGCGATCGGGCCCGAGGATCGCCTGCTCGGCCAGCTCGCGCTCAGCCACTTCGGCGGGCGCGCGATGGACGCCTGCTGGATCGCGGGCGCGACGCTCGTGATCCTCCCGGGCCCCGACCCGAAGGCCACGCTCGGCGCGATCGCGCAGCACCGCGTCACGCTCGTGCTCGCGATCCCGACGCTGCTGCGGATGCTCCTCGACCACCCCGACGCCCCGGGCGCGGACCTCTCGAGCCTGCGCGCGGTCGTGTATGCCGGGGCCCCCGCCTCGCCTGCGCTCGTGCGCCGCTCGCTCGAGCGCCTCGGGCCCGTCCTCCACACGGGCTTCGGGCAGACCGAGGCCTACGGGCTCAACACCTGGATGGGCCCCGCCGAGCACCTGGCCGCCCTCGAAGCGGGCGGCGAGCGGCTCGCCTCCGTGGGGCGCGAATGCAGCGCCTTCGCGCAGGTGCGGATCCGGAGCGAGGACGGGCGCACGCTCGCGCCCGGCGAGGTGGGCGAGATCTGCGTGTGCGCGCCCTGGACGACGCCGGGCTTCTGGAAGCGCCCCGCCCTCGACCGCGAGCGGCTCTCCGACGGCTGGCTGCGCACCGGCGACCTCGGGCGCATGGACGAAGCGGGCTACGTCTTCCTCGCCGACCGCAAGGAGGACAAGATCATCACGGGCGGCTTCAACGTCTATCCGGCCGAGGTCGAGGCGGCGCTCGCCGAGCACCCCGCCGTGGCCGAGTGTGCCGTCTTCGCGGTCCCCGACCCGAAGTGGGGCGAGGCGATCCGCGCCGCCGTGACGCTCCGGCCCGCGGCGCGCGCGACGCCCGAGGAGCTGCTCGCCTTCTGCAAGGCGCGCCTCGCGCGTTTCAAGGTGCCGAAGGCGATCGAGCTGCGGGCCGAGCTTCCGAAGAGCGGCGTCGGGAAGATCCTGCGGCGCGCGCTGCGCGAGCCCTACTGGAAGGGCGAGGCGAGCGGCGTCCACGGCGCCGAGTGAAAGGCGGGGCAGGGCATGCAGGCAGTGCGTCTCCACGCGGGACCGGTGGTGCAGGTCGAGGAGGTGCCGGAGCCCGCGCTCGGGCGCGGCCAGCTCCTCGTGGCGGTGCGCGCCGCGGGCCTGTGCGGCACCGATCTGCACGCGGCGCACGGCCGCCTGCCCGTGCCCGCGCTGCCCGTCGTCATGGGCCACGAGGGCGCGGGCGTCGTCGAAGCGGTGGGGGCGGAGGTCTCGGGCGTGGCCCCGGGCGCGCGCGTGCTCCTGCTCCCGAGCGAGACCTGCGGCGCCTGCGCCGCCTGCGAGGCCGGCCACCTCGGGCTCTGCCCCGAGGCCCGGATCTTCGGGATGGCGCGCGACGGCACCTTCGCGGAGAAGATCGCGGTGCCCGCCGCGTGCGTGCTCCCGCTCCCGGCGCAGGTCTCCTTCGAGCACGGCGCGATCCTCGCCGACGCGGTGGCCACGGCCTACCACGCGGTGGTGAGCCGCGCCGGGGTCGCGGGCGGCGAGCGGGTGGCCGTGATCGGCTGCGGCGGCGTCGGCTACCACGCGATCCTCCTGGCCCGGCTCCTCGGCGCGAAGACCGTCGTCGCCGTGGACGCGAGCGAAGGGGCGCTGCGGCGGGCCGCGGCCGCCGGCGCGGACGCCGGCGTGGACGCGCGCGCGCCGGACGCGCGCCGCGCGATCCGCCGGGCGGCGGGCGGCGAGGGACCGGAGGTCGTGATCGAGTACGCGGGCCGCCAGGCGTCCGTCGAGCTCGCGCTGGCGTCGGTCGCGCGCGGCGGGCGCGTGGTGGTGGGCGGTGTCGGCATGGAGTCGCCCGCGCTCGGCCCGCTCGTCTCCTTCGTCGGCAAGGAGATCGGCGTCCAGGGCTCGATGGGCTACACGCGCGCCGAGCTCGCGCGCGTGGTCGAGCTCGCCGCCTCGGGCCGCCTCGACCTCTCCGGCTCGATCACGGGGCGCTATCCGCTCGCGCGCGCCCGCGAGGCGCTCGACGACCTCGCGAGCCGCCGCGGGGACCCCGTGCGCCTCGCCCTCCTGCCCGGAGCGCCCGCGTGAGCGGCGGGGTCCGGGCGCGCGCCGCCGTGGCGCCCGGACGCGGGGCGCCGCTGCGGATCGAGGAGGTCCAGGTCCGCGACCCGGGGCCCGGGGAGGTGCGCGTGCGCATCGCCGCGTGCGGGATCTGCGCGAGCGACCTCCACGTGTGGCGCACGGGCGAGGGGATCGGCTTCCCGGCGGTCCTCGGCCACGAGGCCTCGGGGGTGGTCGAGGCGACCGGGTCCGGTGTCACCCGGCTCGTGCCGGGTACGCCCGTCGTGCTCGCCTGGATCCCCCGCTGCGGGCAGTGCCGGGCCTGCCGCGCGGGCCGCACGCACCTGTGCGCGGCGATGCGCACCCACGGCGACGACGGCTCGCTCTCGCTCGGCGGCCGGCCGCTCGGCCGCTACATGAGCGTGTCGGGCCTGTGCGAGCGCGTCGTCGTGGGCGAGCGCTCCGCGATCCCGGTGCCCGGCGACCTCCCGCTCCGCTCGGTCTGCTCGATCGGCTGCGGGGTCGTGACGGGCTTCGGCGCCGCGGTCCTCACGGGCCGCGCGCAGGCGGGCGAGAGCGTCGCCGTCTTCGGCTGCGGCGGGGTCGGCCTCTCGGCCGTGCAGGGCGCGCGCATCGCGGGCGCCGCCCGGATCTTCGCGGTCGACCCGAATCCCGCGCGCCGCGCGCTCGCGGGCGAGCTCGGCGCGACGGATCTCCTCGCGCCCGCGGACGGCGACCCGGTGGCCGCGATCCACGCGCGCACCGGGGGCGGCGTCGACCTCGCCGTCGAGGCGGTCGGTACCGGCGCGGCGGCGCGCCAGGCCTTCGACGCGCTGGCGCCCGGCGGCCGGGCCATCGTGGTCGGGCTCCCCTCCTTCCGCGAGGAGATCCGGGTGCCCATGATCTCGCTCCTCCTCGACAAGTCGCTCCACGGCTCGATCCACGGCTCCGCGGACCCGGCGCGCGACTTCCCGGAGCTCTTCGCGCTCGCCCGCGCGGGCGCGCTCCGTCTCGAGGAGATCGCGGGCCCCGACTTCCCGCTCGAGGCCGCAGGCGACGCCTTCGAGGCGCTCGCGAGCGGGCGCGCGGTGCGCCCGCGGGTGGTCTTCGGCGAGCCGGCCGCGTGAGCGGCCTTGGGCTCGTCCTCTCCGGCGGCTTCCTGCGCGGCGCCTTCCAGGTCGGGGTGATCGAGGCCCTGCACGCGCAGGGCCTCCGCTTCGACGTCGTGGTCGGCGTGTCGTCGGGCGCCTGGAACGCCGCCTGCGTGGCCACCGGCCAGATCGGCGAGATGCGCCGCTTCTGGCTCGCGGTGGCGCGCGCCCCGAAGCTGCGCCTCGGGAACCTCTGGCGTCACGGCACGCCGTCGAACTTCCCCGAGATCGTGCGCCGGATCCCCATGCGCTCGCTCCGCTTCGAGCGCCTCGCGGGCTCGGGGATCCGGCTCCGGATCGGCGCCTCGTCGCTGCGCGAGCGCCGCCTCCACTTCTTCGAGCGCTGGGAGCACCGCGAGGCCTTCCTCGCGAGCCTGATGGCGGCCAACTACCTGCCGGGCGTGTATGGTCGCCCCGTGCGGATCGACGGGCGCTACTACGCGGACGGAGGCCTCGTCGACAACGTCCCCTACGAGGCCGCGCTCGAGGCCGGCTGCCGGCGGGCACTCGTCGTCGTGGCCGATCCGCAGGGGCGGATCCGCAAGCGCCTCCTGGCGCGCCGCCCCCACGCGCTCGCCGCCGCCGAGCGCGAGCGCGTGGTGGTCCTCCATCCCGCGGCGCCGCTGCCGATCGACCGGCTCTCGGCGAGCACCGACGCCGTCCTGCGTTGCATCGACGCCGGCCACCGGGCCGTCGCGCGCGGGCTTGCCAGCGGCGCGCTCCCGAGCGACCGGGCGGCCCCGGAGCCGTGAGGAGGTGATCCGTGCTGACGACCCTGGAGGAGTCGGGTGGGGTGGCCGTCCTCACCCTGGCCCGGCCCGAGAAGCGCAACGCCCTCTCGGCGGCGCTGCGCGCGGAGCTCGTCGAACGCCTCGACGCGCTCGAGGCGAGCGACGCGGTGCGCGCCGTCGTGCTGACCGGCGCCGGGCCGGCCTTCTGCGCCGGCTTCGACCGCTCCGAGCTCGGCGCCGGGATGGTCGAGGTCTTCGCCAGCGCCGTCGCCTATCACCGGCGCGTCTATACCTTCGCGAAGCCGCTCGTGGCGGCCGTGAACGGCCCCGCGCTCGGCGGCGGCTGCGACCTCGCCGCCCTGTGCGACCTCCGCCTCGCGGCCACGACGGCCGTCTTCGGCCAGCCGCAGGTGCGCTTCGGCGCGCCCGCGCTCTACGAGCTGATGCGCCACGTCCTGGGCACCGGGGCGGCGCGCGAGATGTGCCTCACCGGGCGGAGCTACGACGCCCGCGAGGCGCTCGCGATCGGCCTCGTCGGGCGCGTCGTCGAGCCCGCGGAGCTGCTCGGCGCCGCGCGCGAGCTGGCCCGGAGCATCGCCGCGCTCCCCGCCGGCCTCCCCGAGGCCGCCAAGCGCAGCTTCCTCGCCCACCAGCCCCGCCTCTTCGAGCCCTGACCCTTCGAGCCCCGACCCACCGGGCGCTCGCCACCCAGGAGGTTCCCATGCAGCGCAACGAGCAGGTGATCCGCGAGTTCATCGCCGCCTGGTCGCGTCTCGACGCCGACGAGCTCGCCGCCTACTTCGACGAGGACGGCCTCTACCACAAGGTCACCGTATCCGATCAGGTCGTGGCGACCTGCTTCGAGTTCTATGGGTTCCGCTTCGTCCTGTGGCTCGCCGGCGGGCCGATCCCGTCGAACCTCCTGGAGCTGTTCTCGGACGAGGAATGGCGGCGGGCAGTTGCCCACCCTCGGCCCAGCGGAATCATCGCGAGCAGCGGCGAGCGCATTTCCCAAGTAGTGAACTTCAGGTGGTAGCCCCCGAGGAGGACTCACTTGTGGACGACGTCGATCGAGCGTTCGAGGCTTGGCTATCCGAGAGCGAATGGTACGAGGACTATCCGACCGATTTGGGCCGGTTCTACGAGGCGGTTCTGGCACTACGGGCGGCCGGCCAGGGCTCGTCGGACCCGGCGGTCATGCGGGCGCTGGTCCGCGACGAGATCGATTTCCGCCACCCGGATTTCCCGGAGCAGGACCGAGCGAGGATCGCCGAGGACCTGGGCGGGCGAGCCGCAGCGGTCTGCGAGTTCCTGTCCCTATACGCTCAAGGCCTCCTTGCGCCGCGTTCCGGCTGCGGGATGACTGATTTCTGCATCGGCGTTTTCCAGTGTCTGGTAGTAAGCTTGGGCGCGGGGAGGCAAGGGCGATGCGGGCGTCAACCGTCCGGCGCTGGTCGACGTGGGCTGTCCTCGGTGCGGGGATCCTCTCTGCCTGGGCCCCCGCAAACGATTCCGACGCAGTCGATTCCGTCGAAGAACTCCTGCGGTCCTACGAGGCGCCAGCGGAGCCTCCGCCCAACGCGCATCCGACGCTCGGGGGCGGTTGGGAGTGTGACTGGGGCTTCCAGCGCGCCGCCGATGTCTGCGAGCCGATCAGCGTTCCCGAAAATGCCAGCTTGAACCCGATCGGTAACGGCTGGGTTTGCAACTGGGGTTACTACCTATCAGGCGACGGGTGCCAACGGGTGGAAGTGCCCGCTAATGCGCGGCCCCGCCTGTTCGGCAACGGTTGGACTTGCGCTCGAGGCTTCGTACGTGAAGGCGATCGCTGCCTGCCAGTGACAATCCCGCCGAACGCGCAGCTCGACACCTTAGGGCGTGGCTGCGTATGCAAGCCCGGGTTCATTCGGCTCGGGAACGCTTGCTTCTCCTTCGCGGCCGATCCGCAGTTGCCGACCTACCGGGCGCCCACGATGCCCCCGGTTTGGCTCGGGACTGGAGAAGGCCGCGAGTACGACGTCTCGGGGACGTCGGACAGCGGCGACTACGTGAGCGGCACCGTCGAGAAGTCAGGCGACGGCGAGGTCGAGGGATATCTGGAGCTAGAGGACGGCAGGACGGTCTACTTCGAGGGCGAGTGGGACGGACCCGGTGAGATCGAGGACTACGACGAGGACGGAAACCACTACGACCTCGAGGTAGACTGGAGGGTGGCACTCAACGCAATCCTGCGAGCCGCAGAAGCGACGCTCGCGGCGCCGCGCTGGATCCTCTAGCGTGCGCGCCGTGCGAGGCCCCCTCCGATGCGACCATCCGTTGGCGGGAGCGGGCATGGCCGATCGACCGTCCGCGGGCTTCGAGCGCGAGGCCGACCTTCAGGGGGCACTCGCGAGTCCGGAGGTGCTGGGCGCCGCGCTCGATGAGATCGGGTTTGGTGGCTTCGATCGCGTGCTCGCCAGGCGCGAGGTGCCCGTCGGAGGATGCATTCCCGACCTCGTCGTCGTGGGCTTCGCCGGGGAGCCGTGCCTGGACGTCTGGCCGCGGCGGCGCACGTACCGGCACGCCTACGTCGTGTCGATGCTCCGGCGGCACGGGCGGCTCCGTCCGGAGACGATCGCGGCCAAGGCATTCGCTCCGCTCGACCGGATCCGTCCTGTCCTGGACGACCTGCTCGCCTCGGGAGCGATCTGCCAGGCCGAGTCGGGAGCGGTCTCGCTCTCGCCGTCCCTCGCGGAGAGCGACGCCGAGGTCGTCGCGGTCGAGGCGAAGCTCCGCCGGTGGCGGGAGGCCCTTGAGCAGGCGAGTTCATACGCGACCTTCGCAAACCGCGTTCTAGTAGCGATGGACGCGGCCGGAGCGCCCAGCACGCCGGAGGCGCTAGCGGCCTTCCGGGAGCGCGGAGTCGGGCTGCTCACCGTCCGTTCGGGGACGGTCGAATGCCTGGTCCCGCCTCGGCGATCGAGCCGAAGGGCGGATCCGCAGTGGGACTATCTGGTCTCCTCGGCGGCGGCTCCCGGCCCTCAAACCTTGTGGCTCAAGCGGTAGCCGCTGAAGGCCTCGAACCATTCCGAGACGTGGGAGAGCCTCGTCTTCGCGCCCGCCGGGAGAGTCGTTCCCGCCCAGGCGGCCGTCGCCTCCGCGTCGCGGAGCCATGCTTCGACGTGGGCGAGCTGGGCAGTTCCGACGCCGAGCGCGGTGAGCCTCGCGTCCATCTGTACGGCTGATTGGAGGAAGTGAGTGATCGCAGCCGTCGCGTTGGACTTGGCGTACCGCCAGTCGGGCAGCGTGTTCGAGGCGACGCCTTGGGCTGCCGCGGCGAGTAGGCCGCCGCAGGCGGGTGTAGGGTCGGCGATCCTGGAGAGGTCGGCCTTCGCCAATGCGTCGAAGTCCGCCTCAAGGTTCACGTCCAGGGCGGAAGGCTGGCTCCAGTAGAGCGGGTACACCGCACCGCCCGCCACCGTATCCCCCAGGCGCAAGCGGTGGAGGCTCTTGTACCAGTTGCTCGCCCACCACGAGGCACCGGCTGCCCTACACGCCAGCGCGAAGGCTCCGACGAAGTTCACCCCGACTTGGAGGTTGCAATCGTTCGCGAATCGGTGGACGAGGTAAAGCAACGATCGGAGAGTGCGAGAGCTGCCGCACTGGCGGGCGTTGGGGTCTTCGCCGCTTTGCTCGAGGACCAGGTAGATCCCGTTGACCTCGCGCGCGCTCACCTGGTCCAATAGGAGGCCCAGGATAGGATTCTTCGACGGGTCAGCGAACACCAGTGCGCGATCGGAAATCGCCACCGTCGCGTAGATCGGGGCGTCGACGCCTTCGAGGAACTCTAGGTGCCTCAGTCCGGCGTCGAGCCACTCGAGTTCCGCGGAGTAATCCGACGTGAAGTCGACGGTGAGGGGGCTCGGGAGGATGACTGCCCAGGTGTCCAGTCGGACCTGGAAGTCGATGCATTCGCGCACGCCGGCCTCGATGGCCTGCGGATCGCCGGGCAACGTGCCCGGCCAGATCCGTCGGATCCTCTGGCGCGCGGTCTCCATCCATTGCGATTGCCGGTGCTGGCCACTGTCGAACGCGGGAAGGTCAGCCACACCGAACCAGGGGTACGTCGCGAGCTTGGCGCAGTGATCCGTCGCCCTCGTGGCGTCGAGCCCGGAGAGGTAGAGCTGCGGATCGAACAGGCGCTGCTCGAGATACGGGTAGCGTCGGAGCTTGCGTCGTTCGAGCTGGTGGCGGGGCATCGCGCTGCAAAGGATCAAGCCTCCGTCGGGCGTGACGGACGGGTCGAGCGCGAACCGGTATCCGACGTTGACAAAGAACAAGGGACGTTCCTCCTCTCCTAGGGGTGGAATGCCGCGAGTGCGGTGAGGATCGCCGGCGGCAAGGGCCGACGGTACGGATCGGGGTCGAGCATGCGGCGGACCAGGTCCGCGTGGGCCCACGCGGCGAGGGCTGGGACGAGGGTCTGGTGGAAGGGCTGGGCGAGAAGTCGGTTCTGATCGCGACCGGTGGGGTGCGTTCCCGACGCAGCCTCGAGGAGCACGACGCCCAGCGCGAAGACGTCTGACTTGCAGGAGAGGGCCTTGGCGCACTGCGCCTGCTCGGGGGAGAGGTAGCCGCGCGTCCCCCAGGTCATCCCGGCGGCGGTGAGCGAGGACTCGTCCAGGTGCCGCGCGAGCCCGAGGTCGATCACGCAGGCCCGCCCGTTCTGGCGCAGGAGGATGTTGCCTGGCTTCAGGTCGCGGTGGACGATCCGCCTCTTCCACATGGCGCCGATCGCCTCCGCGACGTCGAAGCAGAGGACGCCGAGTTCGCCGCCACCGAGCGCGCGCTCGCCTGCCAGCACGTCGTGAAGCGGCGCCCCGTGGACGAACTCGGTCGCGACGACGTGGAGGTCCTGTCCCTGCGCCTGCACGATCCCGTGCCAGAGGGGACGGACGATCGAGGGGCAGGCCAGCTCGTGGAGCGCGGCGACCTCTCGCTCGATTCGCTTCTCGACCTGGCCCGGCACGTAGAGCTTGATCGCCGCGGGCGCGCCGTTCGCGGTCCCGCTGTAGACGACGCCTTGTCCGCCGTCCGCCAAGAGCGGACCGAGGGTGAGATTGGGCGGGAGCAGCGGCGCCACGTTCGCGGCGTCCTTCAGCCAGTTCTTCACGGTGCCGTCCCTCGACTGAAGCGGACGTGGCACGCGTGGGCGCGCTCGTCGGCTCGCGGCGTGTTCGGGCTTGTGGCAGGAAGGCGGGGGGAGCTGGGGGGCAGGTTAGGGGCGTACGGAAATCTGCGCAACGCTGGCGCGTGTCGCGCCCGCGCACCTTTCCGCGCCCTTTCCGCCAGTTTCGACGATGCGCAGGTTCGGCGGATAAGTGGTGGAGCCGACGACCGGATTCGAACCGGTGACCTGCTGATTACGAATCAGCTGCTCTACCAGCTGAGCTACGTCGGCTGAGGTCGCCGCGGGGGCGGCGGGGCGGGGAGGGCGGCAAGGTAG